>CAZNDQ010000452.1:0-3875 GCA_964571825.1 uncultured Planctomycetales bacterium
GGTCGCGCGGGGTGTGATCGCGCAAGAACGCCTCGACCTGCTGCAGGTCGTCGTCGCGATAATCGGCGGGCGCGCGGCGAAAGAGGAGAAAGCCGCCGGCGCCGAGGACGTCGTAGGTGCGCTGGTGGAGGGCGGTGGTGGCAAAGAGCTGGAGGTTGACGCGGCTGAGGCGGATGACGGCGGCGAGTTCGTCGCGCTGCCAGACATGTCCGGCGGCGAAGTCGGCGAGTCCGGGGCAGTTTTCCCAGCCTCGGCCGTAGAGGTGGAAGCGCGCGCCGCGGCGGCGGGCCCAGTCGGCGACCCAGCGCAGGGCCTGCTGGCGAAAGCCCCAGTCGAACATGCGATGCAGGTACCAGGTTTCGAGGTCCTGCCGGCGCGCGGGGTCGGCGATCTTGACGCCGGTCTCGTGGCAGAGGCGGTCGAGGAGCGCGCGGGGGTCGGGGACGTTCTCGCCGCGGTGAAGGCGGGCGGTGATTTCCTCGTAGATGGCGTCAAGGAGCGGGATCTCTTCGGGCGGGGACTGCGCGCGGCGCTCGTCGCGGAGCTGCTCGGGTGTGCGGCTGGCGGTGGAGACGAAGGAGACGTCGCAGGCGTGTTTTTCGCGCCACTCGGGGCAGATGTCGAAGCGGTCGGCGACGACGCCGGGCACGTCGCAGGCGAGGAAGCCGTCGGGGGGATAGTCGCAGTCGGCGATGCAGATATCGCGGCCGTAGCCGATGACGAAGTCAAGCGGGCCCATCTGCCGGCCGGCGTCGGGGCAGAGGAGGCGGCCGAGTGCATCCTGAATCCACATCAGCGCGGGGACCTGCGGGACGATCAGGCCGGGCATCTGTCCGCGGTGGTTGTCGATCATGAAGACGAGATCGGGCTGGAAATCGAGCTGGGTGGAGAAGAGTTCGATCGCACCGTGGCCGAGGAAGAAGGGCTCGGACTCGGAGAGAAGGCGGACTTCGTGGCCGAGGGCGCGCAGGCCGTCGAGGCATTCCTTCATCGAGCCGAGGATGAAGGTCGAGTGGCGCGAGGCGATGCCGAGGATGCGCAGCGGTTCGCGGTCGCGGCGGGTGTAGCGATCGGCCCAGTAGGACAGGTCGCGGCCGGCGTAGAGCGCGTCGAGCTGGGCGCGGAGGGCGCGGGCGCGGGTGTCGCGTGCGGCGGCGGCGCGCTGGAGCATGGGGGCGAGTTCGGCGCGCGGGCGATCATTCCAGGTGGGCAGGTTGATGCGGAACTCGGGCATCGGGTGATGGGGCATACGCTCGAGGAACGCTTCGCACTGTTGCACGCAGTCGTCGCCGACGAAGAGGTGGACGCGGCGGTCGGCGAGGAGGGTCCGCCAGTCGTGCAGGTGCATGGCGGCGGCAAGTTCGGCGGCGTTGGGGGCGAGGACGTAGAGGCAACTGCTGAAGTGGAGGAAGGTGTCGGCGGTCTCATCATACAGGCGGTGGAGCAGCCAGCCGTGAGCGATGCCGAAGGCGAGTCCGCTGCGCGCGGCGGCAAGGCCACCGGGGACGCGGAGATCGCGCGCCTGGGCACTTTGATCGGCAAAGGCGGGGAGCCAGTGACCCCAGGGGTCGTCGGCGGTGCGCAGGCGGACCTGCCAGTTGCCGTCGGTGCAGCGGTGCAGTTCGAGTTCGTCGCGGCAGGCGTTCCAGCGGGCGCGGAGCGCGGCGGCGACGTCGGGTTCGCGCGAGGCGAGCGCTTTGAGATTGTCGGCCCAGTTCGCGCGGAGCGTGCCCCAGGGGACGGCACCGGTCGGACCTGCACCGCCCTGACGCACATGCGCAGCGAGCGCTGTCAGTCCGAGCGACTGCAGCGCGGCGGCGACCGAATCGAAAAGCGTATGGTTCCGGGGCTCAACGGCCAGCGCACGCCAGGCGGACTGCACCGCGGCGTAGGGGTCGGCCGCGCGGCGGGGTTCGCCTGCGCGGTCACGCGGCGCTCGGCGGTCGGCGAGGGAGTGAGACATGTTCCTGTGCTTCCTGTGCGCGCGGAGATTTCCCGAGCGCGCGTTCAAACGCCTGAGCATTTATCGGCCCGTGGAGGTCGATGTGCGTACATTGTGGGGCAGGGAATCGGATAAAGTGCGGCTGGAGGAAATCGCGCAGCGGCCCGTCAAGGGGACTGAGGCGTATACCGATACTTTAGTGCTGCTGCACGACAGAGGGTGGAGTCCGCCAACTTGGTGCAGTGGGGGAACCCAAACGGGACAGGGCGGAATGCCGTTCCGCTCGCGCCAAGTGAGCGCAAGCGGCGGATTCTCGCGTGGGTCGGTAGCGCGGACGGGAAACGGGCCCCAGGATCCGGCACGGAGGCGCCGGAGGAGGTTGCCGGCTGTGAGTGAACTGGTCACAGAGAATACCGACGAGTCGCGTGCGGGCGAAGCGATTCAGATCATCGTCGCGGACGACGACGAGTCGGTGCGGGACCTGGTGTGTCGGCTTCTGGAGCGGGAGGGGTACCGCGTCCACAAGGCGACGTCGGGCATCGGCGCGCGGCAGGCGCTGCTGGATCACGGGGCGGACATCATCATTACGGACTGGATGATGCCGGACCTCGACGGGATCGAGCTGTGCCGGGGGATCCGCTCGACGGACGTGTTTGGATTCATCTACATGATCATGCTGACGGCGCATTCGGAGAAGGGCCGCGTGGTGCAGGCGCTGGACGCGGGGGCGGACGATTTTCTTTCGAAGCCGTTTGACCGGCAGGAGCTGCTGGCGCGGGTGCGGGTGGGGGCGCGGATCGTGCGGCTCGAGAAAGACCTCGGGCGGCGCAACCGCGACGTGCAGCACTTCAGCGCGCGGATGCAGATCCTGAACAATGAGCTGATGCGCAAGTCGATCACGGACGAGCTGACCGGGCTTTATAACCGGCGGCACGCGATGGAGCGGCTGGGAGAGATGTGGGCGCTGGCGCAGCGGAGCGACCAACCGCTGAGCTGCATCATGCTGGACCTGGATCATTTCAAGCAGGTGAACGATCAGCACGGGCACGCGGTGGGAGACGCGGTGCTGGAGCAGACGGCGCAACTGCTGGCCAAGACGGTGCGGGCGAACGACCCGGTGTTCCGCGTGGGTGGCGAGGAGTTTCTGATCCTCTGCCCCAACAGCCCGGTGGCGGGGGCGGAGCAGGTAGCGGAGCGGGTGCGGCAGAGAATCTGCGAATACACGTACGACTGCGAAAAAGTGAGCCTGCGGATGACGGCGAGCCTCGGCGCCGCGGAGCGCGACGCGGGGATGATCGTGTTCGACGAGATGCTGCGGGAGGCGGACGAGGCGCTGTATCAGGCCAAGCGCGAGGGACGGAACCGGGTGTGTACTGCGCGCGCGGCGGCGCCGACGACGCAGGCGCCGTAGCAGTAGCCACGTAGTCACGAAGGGGATCAACCCCCCGGCGGTTTGGTGAACCGTCGGGGGTTTTTTGCTTGCGCGCGGCGGCGTCATGCGCATGTCGGAAGACATGTGGACGCGCGGGGGTCGTGTCAGGGGGCGATGCGGTCGCCGAAGAGGAAGCGGAGGTGGTCCTGGAGGCGCGGGGGTTCGGCATCGTGGCGGCGGAAGCGGATGTTGACGGTGGTGCGATCGGAGCGGATCGTCGCGTCGAGACGGAAGTCGTCCCCGGAGAAGACGGTGGAGAGGAAGTCGAAGGCGGCGCGGCGCTGCGGGGTGGCGAGGGTGCAGGTGAGGCGCGGCTCGCCGGCGACGGGCATCTGGAGCAGCAGCCAGCTCATCGGCGGTGCAGCGGACCAGGCGCCGCCGAGCGCCTCGGCGGGCGGCTCAGGAAAGCGCCGGACGATGCGAATCACCGGCGGTGCGGCGGTGGCGACGGCCTTCGTGTCGAGGGGCGGGAGGATTTCGGCCCACGGGTCGGGGGGGACG
>CAZNDQ010000453.1:0-3872 GCA_964571825.1 uncultured Planctomycetales bacterium
CATCTCCTGCACTTCGCCCTCGCCCTCGCCGATGATCTTGCCCATCTCCAGCGTCACCAGCGTGCCGAGTTCGTGCCGTACCTCGCGCAGCGCGTTTCCCAGTTGCCGCACCAGTTCGCCGCGCTTGGGCGCGGGGACCTGGCGCCAGTGGAAGAATGCCTCGTGCGCCCGCGCGGCGACGCGTTCGTATTCGTCAGGCGTGCACTGCCGCACCGAGGCCAGCGTTTGCCCGGCCGTCGGCGAGACCGACTCCAGCGCTGACCCCGACCCCATCCACTCGCCGCAGAAGGCGCCCGGATTGTCCCGCTGAATGCCGAGTTTGCTCAGGATGTCCTGCATGGTGCGTTCCCCGTATTGCGCCGAGAGGGCTGACAAACAGATCGTAGATTGCGACACGATGACCCCCGTGTCCCCCGCCTGCGCGCGACCGTCCTCCACCCGTCGCCGCAAGGGATTATCGTACAGATACCGGCCCTTCCTGACCACCCGCCGGTCCTGTGAGCAACGTCCCGGCAAGCGGGCATTTCAGACGTGAAACGGGTACGATAATCGGACCAGACACCGCGCGCCGTGCGCATCCAGCCGCGCGCCGCATCCGCCGATGGAGCACTGGATGATCAGCAAGCTCGACATCGCGCGCAACTGGCTGCCCCGATATACGGGCATGCCGCTCGAGCGCTTCGGCGACTACGTGGTGCTGACGAACTTCTCCAACTACCTGCGGCGGTTCGCCGAGCGGTTTTCGTGCGACGTCTACGGCGAGGACCGGCCGATGCAGGCGGCGACGAACGCGGGCGGCCTGACGATGATCAACTTCGGCATCGGCTCACCCAACGCGGCCACCATCATGGACCTGCTGACGGCACGGCGGCCGAAGGGAGTGCTGTTCCTCGGCAAGTGCGGCGGCCTCAAGTCCGCTACGGAGATCGGGCACTTCATCCTGCCCATCGCCGCCATCCGCGGCGAAGGCACGTCGGACGATTACTTTCCGCCGGAGGTGCCGGCGCTGCCGTCCTTCAAGCTGCACAAGTTCGTCTCCGAAAAAATCGCCGAGCGCGGGCTCGACTACCGCACGGGCGTGGTGTACACGACGAACCGCCGCGTCTGGGAGCACGACGCGGAGTTTCTCGCGCGGCTGCAGGGCGTCACGGCGATTGCCATCGACATGGAGACGGCGACGATCTTCATCGTCGGCCACCGCAACGAAATCTCCCGCGGCGCCCTGCTCCTCGTTTCCGACGTCCCCGTCACCCCCGAGGGCGTCAAGACCGAAGAGAGCGACCGCAAGGTCACCCAAGCCTGGGCCGACACCCACCTGGACATCGGCATCGACGCCATGACCCACATCGGCCAGCAGGGCGAGCCCATCCGCCACTTCCGCTACTGAGAATCAGCCGCGGTTGTTATTGGGCGGCGGCCGGCGCCCCTCGCGCACGTCCTCCTCAAACGTCTTCTTCCGCCGCAGGATATGGTGATAGTGCTGCGCAAACCGGTGCGCCTCATCCCGGATCGACTGCAACAGCCGCAGCGCCTCGTTGTTCCGCGGCAGTCGCACCGGCCGCCGCCGCGCCTGGATGTAGATCTCCTCCTCGCGCTTGGCCAGCGAGGTCACCATCGGCGGCCGCAGGTCCATCTCCGCAAACGCCTCCAGTCCCGCGTGCAACTGCCCCAGCCCCCCGTCGATCAGGATCACATCCGGATACAGCTCCTCCCCCTCGGCCGCATACCGATACCGCCGCAGGATCACCTCGCGGATCATCGCGTAGTCGTCGACACCATCGACTGTCCTGATGCGGAACCGCTTGTAGCCCCCCTTGAACGGCCGGCCGTCGATGAAGCACACCAGCGACCCCACCGACTCCGCCCCCTGAATCGTCGCGATGTCGATCCCCTCGATCCGCCGCGGGTGATGCTCCAGGTCCAGCAATTCCGCCAGCTTCGCCAGCCCCTTCGCCGGGTCGATGAAAAAAACCTCCGGCTGCACGTCCGTCTCCACGTCGCCCGACAGCGCCAGCGATTCGATGGCCTTGATCTGGTCGCGCAGCCGCGCCGCTTCCTCATAGCGCAGCGCCGCCGCGGCCGCGTCCATCTCCTTGCGCATCTGCCGCAGCAGCACGCTCCGCTTCGACCCGAGAAACTTCTTCAGGCGGTCGATATCCTCCCGATACGCCTCGCGCGAGATCATCGCCGCGCACGGCGCTGTGCACTGATTGATCGCGTGGAGCAGGCAGGGGCGAAAATGCCGCCGCGACTCATCCCCCTCCGCGATCTCCAGCTCGCACGTGCGATACTTGAACACCTTTTGCAGCGCGTTCACCGCGTCGCGCAGCCCCGCCACGTTCGTGAACGGCCCGTACAGCTTGCTCCCCTTGAGCCGCGGCTTGCGCGTCACGTACACGCCCGGAAAATCGTCCCCCGTCGTGATCTCGAGGTACGGAAACGACTTGTCGTCCTTCTGCCGCTCATTGTACGCCGGCTGGATGTCCTTGATCAGCCGGTTCTCCTGCAACAGCGCATCGACCTCCGTTTCGCAGTCGAGGAAGTCGATGTCCGTCACCTCTGCCGCCATCCGCGCGATCTCCGGCCCCCGCGTCGCCAATAGATCGGTCGCGTTCTGAAAATAGCTCCCCACCCGCGACCGCAGGTCCTTCGCTTTCCCCACGTACAGCACCACGCCGTGCGCATCCTTCATCAGGTACACGCCCGGCGTCTTCGGGAAATGCCGGATCTTCTCCCGCAGCGCCTCCACGCGCTCGGCAGAATCGCGCAGCGCCTCATCCTGTGGATCAGCCGTCGCCATCGCCCCGATTATATCGACGCCCCGCCTGCCCTTCGCGGACTTTGCACACCCCGCTATGCTACTTCGCCGGCCGGGTGGCATGTCTAAGCCGGGCGATTCGCCATGCGAATCGCACGGCGCAGGCATGTTGGTCGACAATACCACCGACGCCCGGCCGGCACTGTGATTTCGCCGATTGACGGACGGCGGGTCGCATGGGCACAGTCATTCAGCGGACGCCGTCCGGACCGTGTGTCCCGGCGCGCCGGGACTTCAACCAGTGCGGCGAAACAGCAACGTGCGCTGATCTCGAATTGGCCTCGAACGCCGCCCAGACTGTACAGGGATTGTCTCGTTGAAGGCTATCATCCTCCACCGCAACGTCGCCCGCTGGATGACCGCCAAGGGCATCGGCTTCCTCTCGCCGCGCATCTACACCTCGCCCCTCGTCGGCCTGGCGCTGCGCGACGTCCCGGTCCCCGCGCTCCCGTCGCCCAACTGGGTCCGCCTGCGCACGCGCCTCGGCGGCGTCTGCGGCACCGACCTCGCCGCCCTCTCCTGCCGCGCCCACCCCGCCTCCTTCCTCCAGAACATGCAGCGCTTCCCCTTCCTCCTCGGCCACGAATGCGTCGCCGTCGTCGATGAGGTCGGCCCCGCCGTCGACGACTGGCGTCCCGGCGACCGCGTCTGCGTCGAGCCCGCCCTCTCCTGCGGCCCGCGCGAGATCGAACCGCCCTGTCCTCCCTGCGCCCGCGGCCTCTTCTCTCTCTGCCGCAAGACCCACACCGGCGTCATCCCCCCCGCCTACATGATCGGATACAACAGCTTCACCGGCGGCTCTTGGTCCGAGTACTTCCTTGCCCATCGCTCGCAGCTCTTCCGCGTCCCCGACGCCCTCCCCGACGAGCTCGCCGTCCTCACCGATCCGCTCGCCTGCTCGCTCCATGCCGCGCTGCGCGTGGCCCCCGCGCCCGGCGACCGCGTCCTCATTCAGGGTGATGGCTTCATCGGCCTCGCGCTGCTCGCCTCGCTTCGCGCGCTGGGCTGCACCGCGCCGATCACCGTCCTCGGCCACCGCGAAGAACGCCTCGCG
>CAZNDQ010000454.1:0-3857 GCA_964571825.1 uncultured Planctomycetales bacterium
GCTCACGCTCAACCTCGGCACGGCGACCCTCGCGGCGCTGGTCGTGGACATGCTGAGCGACGCCATCACGCGCGTTCCGCTCGCCGTCGCCTTCATGCCGCTGATCGCGGGCGTCGCCGGCAACACGGGCGCGCAGTCGCTCGCCGTCGTCTTCCGCGGCGTCATCCTTGATGAGGGCGGCAGCCGGCTCGAGTCGCGCATCCTGCTCAAGTCGCTGCTGCTCGGCCTGCTCAACGGCGTGCCCATCGGACTGGTCGCCACGGCGCTGGTGTTTGTCTTTTCGCTTTTCGGCGCCCGCCCCGATATCCCCGTCCTTCGACTGGCCGGCGTGGTCATGTTGGCGATGATCGCGGCGATGACCGTAGGCAGCTTTGTCGGGGCCGGCATTCCCCTGCTCATGCGGCGGCTCGGCTGGGATCCGGCACAGAACGCCAGCATCTTCCTGACCGCAACGACTGACATCACCGGATTCGCCATCTATCTGAGCCTGCTCACCACCCTCGTCTGAGCCGTCAGCCAGCCCGGTCGCCCCGCCCAGCGACCGAATCCGCCGCTAACGATTTATGTGCCAGTGAGTTACGATCGCCCCGCATTCGTCCTGCCCCTGCCGCTTTTCACCGGCCGACCGCAGGGGTACGATCCCCCGTTTGGCGCGGGATTGTCGCCGCCCAGCGACGGACAAGAGAAAACCGGGACCGACTGCCGTGGCTCGACCAGGACGTTTGACGGGGGCGATCAGTGCACTGGCCGTGCTGGCCTGTTGCTCGCTCGGCTGGTACGCGCTCAACCGCACCCAGTCCCACGAAAAGGTCTGGACCGGCCTCGTCGACGTCACCGAAACGCGGCTCGGGCCCAAATACGGTGGCCGGCTGGTCGAAATCACCGCCAACGAGGGCGACGTCGTCGAGTCGGGCCAGGTCGTCGTTCGCCTCGACCGCCGCGAACTCGAAGAGCAACTGGCCGGTGCTGAGGCGGCGCTGCTCCAGGCGCAGGGCCAGCGCGATGAGATCGCCGCCCGCCTCCGCCAGGCTGAACACGACCTGGACCACATCCGCGAACTGAGCGACAGTGGGCGGGCCAGCAATCACGAGCACGAACGGACGCGGAACGAACGCGATGCGCTGGAGGCGCGGCTCCGCGCGGCCGATGCCCAGGTCGAGGTCCACCGCGCGTCCATCGCCACCGTCCGGCAGCAACTGGCCGAGACAACCGTCACGGCGACCATGAGCGGGCGCGTGATGCTGCGGGCGTACGAGCCGGGCGAGGTCGTTCCTCCCGGCGGCACCGTCCTCTGCGTCGCCGACCTCGCCGAGGTCTGGATCTACGTCTTCGTCGACGAGGTCGGCGTGGCGCACCTGAAGACGGGCGACGCAGCCGACTGGCGCCCCGCGCTGGGCGACGGACCGGGAGGTACGGCACGCGTCGTTTCCATCCTGCCCGAGGCGGCCTTTGCCACGCAGAAGGACAAGGGCCGCGCCAAGCGCGATATCAAGTCCTATCGCGTCAAACTCCGCGCCGAGAACAGCCGCGAACTGCTCAAGCCCGGTATGACGCTCGATGTGATCTTTCGACATGACTGATACGTCCGGCGCCCCCGCTCGACGTTCGCGCCGCACGCTCGGTACCCTCGTGAACCATGGTCGCGTCGATCATCGAAACCCGGGAAATCACCAAGGCGTTCGGTGACCTCGTTGCCGTAGATGCCCTTTCGCTGACCGTCCATCGGGGCGAAGTCTTCGGTCTGCTCGGCCAGAACGGCAGCGGCAAAACCACGCTGATTCGCATGCTCAACACGCTCCTGCCGATCACCCGCGGGCAGGGATTCGTCTGCGGCGTCGACGTGCAGCAGCAGCCGCGCGACGTGCGCCGCCTGATCGGCGTCGTGCCCCAGGCGCTGACCAGCGACACCGAACTCACCGCACAGGAGAACATGGACCTCTACGCGCGGTTCTACGAGGTGCCGCGGCGCGAGCGCCGCCGTCGCATCGACGAACTCTTCGACCGGGTCGAGCTGAGCGAGTTCCGCCACAAGCTCGTCGGTCGCTTCAGCGGCGGCATGCGGCGGCGACTGGAGATCGCCCGCGGCATGATCCACCGACCGCGGCTGCTGATTCTCGACGAGCCGACCATCGGCCTCGACCCCAACAGCCGCCGCCGCGTCTGGACGCTGCTGCGCGAGTTCATGGCCGACCACGACCTCACCGTGCTGCTGACCACGCATTACCTCGACGAGGCGGAGAGCCTCTGCGGGCGCGTCGGGATCATCGAACGCGGACGACTCCGCGCGCTCGACACGCCCGAGCGGCTCTGCGCATCGCTGCCCGGCAGCCAGCGGATCGAAGTGCGGCTCAGCGGACAGGTCGAGCCGATCGCCGCCGCCCTCCGCGCGCTGCCGCAGGTGGACACCATCGACCGGCGTGACGGCGGCGTGCTGGAGCTGGCGGTGCGGGAGGCGGCCGCGGTGCTCACGCGCATCATCGACCTCTGCCACGCGCACGGCGCCGAGGTACAGTCCGTGTCCATGCGGCGCCTGTCGCTCGAGGACGCCTTCATCCACTACGTCGGGCACGAGCTGCGCGACGAGGCGGGCGACTTCCGGCCCGCGCCGGCGGAGATCATCTATTGAGCCGCATCTGGGCCGTTGCCGAGCGCGATCTGCGCAAGTTCGCCCGCACGCCGATGCTGATGCTCTCGTCGGTGGGGTTTCCACTGATTCACCTGCTGATCATGGGCGCCTCGCTGGAAGGCGAACTGAAACGCATCCCCGTCATCGTCGTCAATCACGACCCGACCGGCGCCTTCGCCCGCCGCGTGCAGCAGAACCTCCTCGCCGTCGTCGCGGGCAACGAGACGTTCTCGCTCGAATACGATGACGACGAGAATCGCGCCTACCGCCGCCTGAAAGAGGGACGCTGCCGCGCGCTGCTCATCATCCCGGCGGACTTTTCGCGCGACATGGTGCGCGGCGAATCGGCCGACATCGGCCTGGTGCTCGACAACACCGACGCCGTCACCAGCGAGGCGCTGCACGCGGCGATCGCGGCTGCGGTGGCTGACCTCTCGCCGCGCGTGACCGTCAAACCGACCGAGCCTCCCGGCCCGGCGCTGCGCGTCGTCCAGCACTACCGCAAGGTCGAGTACATCCAGTACCTCGTCCCCGGCGTGATCGTCATGGCCGCTTTCATGGGCACGATGATCAGCGGCGCCACCAGCCTCGTCATGGACCGTTTTCAGGGTGTGCACGAGAGCTACTTTTTGTCGCCGCTCTCGCGCACCGACATCGTCCTCGGCATGCTCACCAGCGGCATGATCACCACGTCGGTTTCCACGATCCTCGTGACCATCGGCTCGTGTGCGCTCACCGGCCTGTGGCCGCCGAACTGGCAGAGCGGCCTGATGGCCTGCGTCGTGATGATCGTCACCTCGGTCGGGCTGCTCGGGCTGATGTTCCTTGCCTACAGCTCCGTGCGCAACCCGCGCGCCGTCGGCGTCGTCGGCGGCTTCCTCAACATGATTCTCTACTTTCCCAGCGGTGCGCTCTATCCCGTCGAGAGTTTTCCCCCGTGGCTGCGCGCGTTCAGCCGCTTCGACCCCGAGACCTACGCCGTCAACGCGATGAAGGCCCTGCTGCTGCGGGAAACGCCCCCCAACGCTGTCATGGAGGATCTGCTGATCCTTGTCGCCTTCGCCGTCGGCGCGGCGACGCTGGCCATCCTCACCTTCCGCCGCCGGCTGTAGGGCCCGCCGCGCCGGCCGATTGTGTTTGTCCGCGACTATGATTGCCGAATGCCAGAAGGAGCAGCCATGAGTATGAACCCCCTCCAGAAACCAGACCGACCGGCCGTCGATGTATCACT
>CAZNDQ010000455.1:0-2066 GCA_964571825.1 uncultured Planctomycetales bacterium
CCCCCAGCAAACCCGCCGGCGAAGTTTGCTCATGGCTCGATCCGCTCCATTCGGGACCTGACCTGTCGTCGTGATCCGCGCTGATCACGACCGCCGAGTCTAGCCACGCCGCTGCGCCCCTGCAAGACCGACCGCTTCCCCGCTCCGCCCGACTTTTCCCCTCGGCGCCTCTCCCTATAATGCCGGCAGCGACGGACGCCATCTCACAGGAGTCCACTCATGCCGACGGTCAAGGACATTCTGGACCGCAAGCCGCGCGATGTCGCCAAGATCGACGCCGACGCCACCGTGCAAGACGCCGCCGCACTCATGAACCAGCTCAAGATCGGCGCCCTCGTCGTCACACGCGGCGAAAACGTCGTCGGCATCTTCACCGAACGCGACGTGCTCATGCGCGTCGTCGCCTGCCGCGCCGACCCCGACACCACGCGCGTCGAACAGGTCATGACCAGCCCCATCGCCTGCTGCCGCTCCACGACCACCATCGACGAATGCCGCGCCGTCATGACCAGCAAGCGCATCCGCCACCTCCCCGTCGTCGAGGAAAACCGCCTGATGGGGATGATCTCCAGCGGCGACATTCTCGCCCACGAGGCCGCCGCCAGCCGCGAGACCATCCAGTACCTGCACGAATACCTCTACGGAAACGTACGCTAACCCGCCGGCCCGACCGGCCGCACCACCGGAGAACGCCGCCCGATGGACGACCCCATCCTCCTCATCGAAGACGACGGACCCGTCCGTCTCCTCACCCTCAACCGCCCCGACAAGCGCAACGCGCTCTCCATGGACCTCATTCAGCAGTTGCACGAGGCCTTCGACGAAGCCATCCGCGACCAGACCGTCCGCGCGCTGATCCTCACCGGCGCCGGCGCCTCCTTCTGCTCCGGCCTCGACCTCAAGGAGGTCCAGGCCTCGCGCACCGACCCCAAACTCGCCCAGCAGGGCTCCGACCGCGTCGCCGGCATCCTCCAGCGCATCTACCACTGCCCCAAGCCCGTCATCGCCGCGGTCAACGGTGCAGCCGTCGCCGGCGGCGCCGGACTGATGTCCGTCTGCGACCTCGTCCTCGGCGCCGAGTCGGCAAAGATCGGTTACCCCGAGATCAAGCGCGGCCTCATCGCCGCCATTGTCATGACCTACCTCGTCCGCCACGTCGGCGAGCGCCGCGCCAAATACCTGCTCATGACCGGCGAGACGATCTCCGCCCACGAAGCCCTCGCCTTCGGCCTCATCTCCGCCGTCGTCCCCGACGAGCAACTGCGCCTCCGCGCCCTCGAACTCGCCCACAAGCTCGCCGAGTACGCTCCCCAGGCCCTCACCCACACCAAAGAATTGCTCTACGAAATCCAGACCCTCAGCCCCGAAGACGGCATGGAAAAGGTCCGCCGGGTGCACACGCAGATGCGCACCACCACCGAAGCCGCCGACGCCATCAACGCCTTCCTCAACCGCAAGCAGAAGTGAATCGGCCCGCAGGCCGACTACCGCGCGAACACCGCCAGCCCCATCACCGCTCCCGCCATCGCCACGCAGATCAGCAGCTTGGCCAGCATCCCCGCCAGCCGTCCCATCACCGACGCCACCCCCACGCGCGTCCCGTGCTCGATGTCACTCCGCACCGACATCTCCCCCAGCACCGCCCCCGCAAAGCACCCGATCAGCCCGCCGAGGATCGCCCCAATGATCGGCAGCGGAAGCGCGAAGACAAACATCCCCACGATGCCGCCAATAAAGCCGCAGATGCCCGCGCGCCGCGAGCCCCCCGCGCGCTTCGCCGTGAACATCCCCGCCACCTGCTCCAGCACCTCCCCCATCACCGCCAGCGCCGCCAGCACCCCCAGCGTCACGAACCCCAGCCGCTGCCAGCCGTGCAGCCAGTCGTAGCCCGCCGCCCCCGCCAGCACCACCCACGTCCCCGGAAGCTGCAGCGACGCCAGCAGCACCCCGACCACCATCAGCAGCCCGAGCCCGATCAGTTCGACGATTTCCCGCGCCAATTCCATGAGTTCTGCGAGAAGTGTGCGCGGTGTCAGGCGACTTGTCGATCAACGCTCGAACAGCCG
>CAZNDQ010000455.1:2076-3853 GCA_964571825.1 uncultured Planctomycetales bacterium
ATCCCCACGATCAGCACGAAGATGGCTGCGCCCCCCCCGCCGACCATCCCCGCCTGCCGCAATCGCTCCCGCTCGTTCACCGGCCGGTCGTGCAGCCGCACCTCGCCCCGCACCAACTGAATGCCCTGCAACGGATTCCGACCGATCCCGCTCAGCCGCGCCGTGATCTCCGCCGCCAGCTCCGCCCGCTGCCGCGCCAGTTGCTCGTCCGTCGCCGCACCCGACACCTCCTGCAACCGCTCGAACGCCGCCAGAAACCGCCCCAATAGCTCCTGCTGCGCCGCGCGCCGCGCGCCCACCCGCGCGTCCAGCGCCGCCAGTTGCGCCGCACGCGCCTGCCCCGCCCGCTCATCCGCCGCCGCCTGAAGCTCCTCTTCAATCTCGCGCATGCGCATCTGAGTTCGCACGTGCAACCCGCGCACCGTCTTGAGCAGCGCGTCGACCCGGAAGTCCACGTCCCCGCGCAGCAGCCCCACCGCCCGCTGCGCCGCGTCGTGCATCCGCCGCAGCGTCAGCAGCCCCACCTTCAGCCGGTTCTGCACCACCACGCGCCGCGCGCTCGGCTCCTGGCTCTCCAGCATCCCCTCGACCTGCCCCTCCGCCTCGCGCAGCGCCTCCGACGACCGATCCATCCAGCTCCGCGCCAGCGTCTGCGTCCGCTCCACGATGTCGATCAGCACCTGCGCCTCGTCCACGTCGGCCTGCTCCAGCCCCTCGCTCAGCCCGCGCAATGCCTCTGCCCACTCCCGCCGCGACGCCGCATAGCCCTCCAGAAACGCACGCACTGCCGCGATCGTCTCTTCCGCCGGACCCTGCTGCTCCTCGCCCGCCGGCGAAAGCTGCTCCGCCAGCGCCTCCTCCCCGCCGACCACGCTCGCCAGCACCGCCCGCGCCGGCCCCATGTGCTCCCGGTACAGATTCAACAACTGCCGCACGCGATAGCGGATCTGCCGCTGGTCCTCGCCCACCGCCGCGTTCAACGCCAGCGCCCGCTCGCGCTCCTGCGCCGTGATCGTTCCCGCCGGCGCCGGCTGCGCGCCCAGCGTCTCCCGCTCCCGCGCCAGCAGCACGATCTCCTCCCCCACCACCGACAGCTCGCGCTGCAGCCAGCGCAGGTCACCCAGTGCTTCGGCCTGCGCCGCCAGCGCCGACTCCCCCGTCGGCCGATACGCCGCCAGCTCCGTCACCAGCCCGTCCAGTTCGCGCTCCACCTCGCTCGGCGCCACCACGCGCGGCGCCCGCTCGTCCAGCCAGCTCAGCATCAGCGCGCGGCTCGCCGCCGGATCGGCCGTCCGGCAGCAGACGTGAATCGCCCGTTCCTGCGGCTCCGTCCGCATCGTCAACTCGTGCCGCGCCAGCAGCTCGCCGCACGGCCACCCGCGCGCCTCCGCGTCGCGCGGCGGCGAGCGCAGCCCGCGCAGCAGCGCCGCCCAGTCGATCTCCCGCGCCGGATCAGCCGCCTCGCACGTGATCCGGCAGCGCAGCTCGTACTCCGCCGCCGTCTGCTGAAACGTCAGCACCCCCAGCGTGCCGCCCACCACCACCGCCCCTGCCACCGTGATCAGCGCCAGCCCGCCGCGCCGCGCGCGACGCAGCGAAACTTCGGCTGCCGGCCCGACGCCGGGCGCAGACACGCCCTCGCGCTGCGGCTCGCCATAACCCGACATGGTTTGCGGCGAATCCATGCTGCTCGTCAAGGGAGGAAAAGCACCCCGAACGGCCGGTGAGGTCATCGGCCGGGGTCCGCGCTCCAAAGAGCCGCTGACGAAGCGGCTCC
>CAZNDQ010000456.1:0-3836 GCA_964571825.1 uncultured Planctomycetales bacterium
AGCAGCAGGCTCATCGCGTGGTGGCCGAGGGGATTTCCGCAGGAGAGGACGTAGACGACTTTCATGAGGAGGACGGAGAAGGGGCGGGCGTATTGCCAGACGACGGGGCGGTCCTGCCACCAGGTCTCGATCTGTTCGGCGAGATCGATGGTGGTCGTGTGGAGCAGGTTGCGCGGGGTCCAGCCGCGGTCGCGCAGGCCGCGGGCGTGCCAGTGGTCGTCGAGCCAGAGTCCGTCGCGGAGGGAGACGCCGTGGGCGACGAGGGTGGCGAGGGCGAGGAGCGTCCAGGTCAGGGCGACGCGGGGGCGGCGCGCGGGCGGCGCGGATGCGCGACCGACGGGCGGATCGGCCGATGGCGGTGATTTCGTGGCGAGCGAGACGTTCATTCACGTTCTCACTGTGCGCGGCGCCTGGCGCTTCGGGTGCGCGGGCGGTTTCGGCGCCGATTGAGCGGCCACTCTAATCGCGTGCGCGCGAGGTGTCATTTGGTCACGAACGGCGTGGGTGGTGGAGCGCGTGGCAGTCGGACGTGTACGGCGGGGAGAAGCGGATATAATTGCGGCGATTGTTCGGGTTGAATCACTCGATGGGCAGCGGGACGAGTTGTTTGCAGTCGCGGCGGATGTCGAGACTCCGCTTTTCGGAAAACGCACACCCTTGAATCGGCGAAATCCGGTGTCATGGCAGATCATCCGGCGGGCGGCTCCGGCGGTGCTGGTGCTGTGCGGCTGCTTTGCCGAGCGGTCGCTGCCGATGCAGACGGGTGACGTGCGGCGGATCCGGTCGGAGCTGCCGTCGGCGCGCGAGCGGGGCTCGACGCGGGCGTGGCTGCGGTGGATGCAGCCGCAGCTCGCGGACCTGCTGCCGCGCGACCGGGTGCGGCCGTTGCTGACGGAGGATTTCACCACGGCCGACGGGCAGCCCTTCGAGGTGTACCCGTATTTTGAGCGCGACCCGGTGCTGATGAACAACATCTTTGCCAACTTCACGGGGCTGCTGCACAGCGCGAACGGGTCGAGTTTCGGCGATGCGCACATGAAACCGGTGGCGCCGTGGCCGGGGTTCGAAGAGGTCGAGATTCCGGTGGGGCGGGACTTTCGGTTGTCGGGGCGGCTGGGTCTGGCGCGCGACGGGCAGACGGTGCGGCGGGCGGACTGCATCATCGTGCTGCCGGGTCTGTTCGGGGACAACGGGGTGTTGCGGTCGGTGGAAGCGGCGCAGGCGCTGCGCAAGTGCGGCTATCACGTGCTGTCGGTGGAGTTGCGGGCGCATGGTCGGACGGAGGTGAACTATCCGGACACGTCGTATTCGTTCGGGCCGCTGGAGATCGACGACCTGATGGCGGTGTCGGACTGGCTGGAGGCGCGGCCGGAGGTGCGGGCGACGGGGCTGATGGGGTACTGCTGGAGCGCGAACCTGGGGCTGCTGGCGGCGTGGCGCGACGGGAGCGACCTGGACCATCCGAGCATCACGCCGGCGTTCCGGCCGTTCCTGCGGGCGCCGGACGGTCGGCGGCGGTTCCGGGCGGGGGTGCTGGTGTTTTCGCCGGCGCTGCGGTTCGAGGAGGTGATCGAGGCGCTGGAAACGCGGCGGTACATCCACATTGATCCAGGGCTGAACTGCGTGCAGGAGATCGTCAACCGGCGGGTGGAGTATCGCCAGTACCCCGGGATCAACGGGAGTCTGCGGCGGCTGATCGAGACCGAAGTCGGCCGAACGATGATCCAGTATCCTGAGGGTGTGGACGACGGGCTGCACTTTCTGCGACTGCTGCCGCATCGGGGGATGGCGGATGGGGACAAGCTGGAGTGGGCGCGGGTGCCGGTGCTGATCGTGCACGCGTCGAATGACCCGCTGGCGCCGGCGCAGTACGTGGCGGAGCTGATGGCGCAGACGGAGAATCCGCTGGTGGCGGCGGTGATGCCGCGCGGGGGCGGTCACGTCGGGTTCGCCGCATATGCGCGTGAGTACTACTACTCGCTGATGATGAATTTCTTCGATCCGGAGCACGGGGCGGCGGCGTGGAATCGGGAGCCCTGACGTGCGTCGGGACTACCGGTCGGCGACTCGGCCGCGGAGCTCGTCGAAGCGGCTGACGCCGTCGAGGGGTTCGAGCGCAGTGAGTCGGCGCGATTCCCCGAGCATATCGAGGATGGTGGGCATGACGTCGACGAGTCGGGCGTGGCGGATGCGGGTGCCGGCGGGGAGGTCGGGTCCGCGGAAGTAGAGGGGGACGCGCATGTCGCGTTCGTTGCAGGAGCCGTGTCCGCTGCGGTCCTGGGGAGAGAAGGACCAGTCGTAATCGGCGAAGAGGACGACGTCTCCGGCGCTGGGTGCATCGAACATTTCGACGACCTGGGGAACGAAGTCGGGGTATGGGTGGTCGGCGGTGGCGGCGAGCCATTCGTGGGAGTCGTGCCAGCCGTCGTGGATGAACTGCGCGAGGCGGGGCACCTGCAAGTAGTGGAGCGGGTCGGGGCGTACGCGGGAAGCGCCGGCATCGGTCGGGGCGACGAGTCGGTACTGTTTTCGGCCGTCGGCGAGGCGGCGTTCGACGCGGACGCATCCCTCGCGGGACCAGACGCGGGCGGCGTTGCTTCCATCGCGCGCGCAGACGATGTCGATTCCGGGCAGATCGCAGAGGGGGGTGCATTCGGCACGGGAGGCGATTCGGTGGGCGGCCGCTTCGCCGCGGCATTGTCCTTCGACGAAATCGCGGACAACGTCCAGGCCGGGGTCGGTGCCCCAGCCGTCGGGGCCGGGGAGGTGGAGGGCGATCCGGCGGAACGCGCCGTCGACGACAACCACGTCGACATCGCGGAGCACGGCTTCGCGGGCGTCGCGCGAGGCGTCGGCGATGGGCTGCATCCAGGTGCGGAGGCCGCGATGCTGCTGCAGCCAGCGGACGACATCGACGGATTTGGGCTGGGCGTTCTGAATGTGGCCGTGGTCGGTAAGCAGGATGAAGTAGGTTCGGTCTTCGAGTTTGGCGTCGGCGAGGGCCTGCGTGATCCGGCCGACGGCGTCGTCGACAGCCGAGAGGGAGTCGCGATAGGCGCGGGACTCGGCGCCGCGGCGGTGTCCGGTTTGATCGACGCCGGGGAAGTAGAACGTGATGAGGGCGGGCCATTCGCCGCGTTTGTTGGCGATACCCGCGATGCGTCCCATGCAGCGGCCGACGCGCTGGTCGACGGCGGACCAGGTGCCGAAGAACCAGTCGATGGCGGAGGTGACGGGGGAATCAATGGTGACGGAGGCGCCGCGGCGGGTGTGGTTCTGGACGCTGACGGTGAAGCGATCGTCGAGGATTTCGTAGATGGTTGGCGCGGTGAAATGGTCGTTGACGGTGCGGTAGGTGTCGGCGGCGCGGTAGTCACGATAGTAGAGCGAGTGTGGATCGAACCAGTCGTTGCCCATGACGCCGTGATGACCGGGGAAGAGTCCGGTGATGAGCGAGACGGCGTTGGCGTAGGTGATGGCGGGGAGGGATGTGACGGCGAATTCGACGCCGACGCCGCCGCGGACGAAGAGGCGGTTAATGTGGGGAAGCCCACCGGTGTCGATCATGGCTTCCATGCGGCGGAGGTCCATGCCGTCGACGAAGAAGACGACGACGGCGCGGTCGGGGAGGCGAACGGCGGGATTGAGTTCGACGGCGGCGGCGGGCGCGGGTCGGCAGCCGGCGAGGAGGGCCGTGAGGAGGCAGAGGCGAATGGCGCGTAGGCGGTTGTGCATGATCAGTCGGGTTGCCCCGCGCGGGCGCGGCGCCGGCGCGGCTGAGACGCCGGTCTGCGCGTGACCTGATGGGCGTCCTCGGGCGACCAGGAGGTCGAGCG
>CAZNDQ010000457.1:0-3832 GCA_964571825.1 uncultured Planctomycetales bacterium
CTCCACCCGCACCACCTCGCGCTCAAACCGCGCCACAAACAGATACGACGTGCCCATCACGAAAACCATCACCAGCAGCCCGATCACCATCACCAGGACCGTGCCGCGCGTACGTTTTCGGACTGAGCCCACACCGGACATCGTCATCCCTTTCCGCAACTGGCGGAGCAGCAAAGCCTTAAGACTTGCCCCCCGCCCACGAGCCGCACAATTCTACCGATCGCCGGGTGTCTGGCACACCCCGCCAACACCCCTCTCTCACCACGCCGCTCCCCCCTCGGCACCCCAAAAACCGCGCTCGCACCCACGCCGCACAGGATGAGCGCGACCCCCATACTCCCGCGTGTCGGCCGGACCCGAATCCGCCGTGCCGTACGGCCGATCCGTTACCGCCCCGCCCTGCTCGGACCGGCCGCCGATCCGCGTTAGAATCCGACTCGACCAAGAGGAGCCACGATGAACTCCGGCTTTCGCACCCTGATGAGCGGCCTGATCGACTACGCCGGCCTCTTCCCCCCGGCCGAGTTGCCCCTTGACGCCGCCATCCGCAACTACGCCCGCTACCGCACCGAACCCGACGCCTGGATGCTCGGCCGTTTCATCATCCCCGCCCGCAAGCTCCCCGAACTCGAACCCTATCTCGCCGAATTGTTCACCACCGGCGAGCCCCTCCCCCTCTCCGTCCTCGGCCGCGGCGGCTCCACAGCCGAGGAGTTCCGCCTCGGCCTCGCCGCCGACCTCACCGCCCTCACCGAGTTCCGCGCCCGCCATCACGCGCGCATCCGCATCGACGTCTTCGAGACGAAACTCCCCTTCGACGTGCTCAAGCTCCGCGACCCCGCCGCCTGGCGCGCGCTCCTCACCGACGCCGCCGACGCCCTCGCCGCCTGCCCCGGCGGACCAGCGACGCCCTACTACGAACTGCTCATCGACAACGAATGGCGCGCCTCACTCGCCGCCTTCCTGCCGGCGCTCGCCGAGGTCAACGCGTCGCGCACCGGCCCCACCGCCGCCGCCGGACTCAAACTCCGCTGCGGCGGCGTCGAAGCCCCCGCCTTCCCCACCACCGAATCCGTCGCTGGCGTCATCGCTCAATGCCGCGCTGCCGCCATCCCCCTCAAGTGCACCGCCGGCCTCCACCACCCCCTCCGCCACTACAACGACGGCGTCAAAACCCACATGCACGGCTTCCTCAACGTCTTCGCCGCCGGCGTCCTCGCCCACGTCCACGCCCTCGACGCCGCCGCCCTCGAACCGATCCTCCTCGAACTGGCCGCCGCCGCCTTCACCCTCGACGACGCCGGCCTCCGCTGGCGCAACCTCTCCGCCACCGTCCCGCAGATCGCCGCCGCCCGGCAAAAAGTGACCTCCTTCGGCAGTTGCAGCTTCGACGAACCGCGCGCAGACCTCCGCGCGCTCGGCTGGCTCAAATAATCGTCACGCGAGGAAACCATGGACCCGACCACCGACCCCAAACTTCGCTCCTTCGTCGACGTGCCCCCAGACTCGCACTTCCCCATCCAAAACCTCCCCTTCGGCGTCTTCCGTCCCCGCGGACAGGAAAAGTCGCGCCTCGGCGTCGCCATCGGCGAATTCATCCTCGACCTCAAGGTGCTCGAACACGATGGCCTCCTCGCCGACCCCGCCTTCGGCGACGGCCACCTCTTCTGCCGCGCCTCCCTCAACCCGCTGCTCGCCCTTGGCCGGCCCGCCTGGTCCGCCGCCCGCGCACGCATCAGCGAACTCCTCCGCGCCGACAACCCCACGCTGCGCGACAACGCCGACCTCCGCACGCGCGCGCTGCATCGCCAGTCCGACGTGGAATTGCTCCTCCCCGTCGAGATCGGCGACTACACCGACTTCTACTCCTCGAAGGAACACGCCACCAACGTCGGCACCATGTTTCGCGGCGCCGAAAACGCCCTCATGCCCAACTGGCTCCACCTCCCCGTCGGCTACCACGGCCGCGCCAGCTCCGTCGTCGTCAGCGGCACCGACGTCCGCCGCCCCTGCGGCCAGACCGCCGCCCAGGACGCCGGCCCCCCGACCTTCGGCCCCACCCGACTCCTCGACTTCGAACTTGAGATGGGCTTCTTCGTCGGACCCGGCAACCCCCTCGGCCAGCCGATCCCCATCGACCGCGCGGCCGATCACATCTTCGGCATGGTCCTCGTCAATGACTGGAGCGCGCGCGACATCCAGCGCTGGGAGTACGTCCCCCTCGGCCCCTTCCTCGCCAAGAACTTCTGCACCTCGATCTCGCCCTGGGTCGTGACGCTCGATGCCCTGGCGCCGTTCGCCCGCCCCAGCCCGCCGCAGCACCCCGCGCCGCTTCCCTATCTGCGCCGCGCGGGCAACTACGCCTACGACATCCACCTCGAAGTGCTGCTGCACGGCGACGGCATGCCCGCGCCCCGCGTCATCTGCCGCTCCAACTTCCGCCATCTCTACTGGGACATCGCCCAGCAGCTCGCCCACCACACCATCACCGGCTGCAACCTCCGCCCCGGCGACCTGCTCGCCTCCGGCACCATCAGCGGCCCCACACCCGACTCCTACGGCAGCATGCTCGAACTCGCCTGGCGCGGCACAAAGCCCATCGCACTCCCCGGCGGCCACGAACGGAAGTTCCTCCTCGACGGCGACCGCGTCACCATGACCGGCTGGTGCGACGGCGACGGCTACCGTATCGGCTTCGGCGAAGTCACCGGAAAAGTGCTACCCGCGCGCGAATAAGTGTACGAATCGCCGGGTGCCGCGCCCTCTTTCTTCTCACCTGTTCCCCTGTTCTCCTGCTCTCCTCTCTCGGGCGAAGCCTGTGCCACTGGTCACTGATTCTCCCCTTCACACGCCAAGGCGCGGCCCCCCGCCGCATTGACCCCTCCCGCCCACCGGCCACCGATTCCCCCCGTTTTTCCTACTGGCCGGCCCCCCCGTTTCGGTAAAATGGGCAGGTTCGGGGAGCTGCCCGGAGCGCTGCTTCGCACCCACCCATCCGGGCGCCGGTCTTCGGCTGATCGATTCACAAGGGGTCCTGTTACAGGAGGACTGAAATGTCGTACCTTTTCAATCTCTGCTTCATCGTTCTATCCAATCTGCCATTGCCGCAGGCATCCTTCGCGGCCGATCGGGGCTGTGATCGCCCGCCTGACCTCCGATCAGCGTCATCGCCCGCGTCGCTCCCGCTGTCACCGCTGATCCCGCGCGATCAGCTTCACTTCAACGCCCCTGTGCAGCCGGACTGCAAAACGGGGCACCCCATCCATGCAATGGATGGTCAGAATAAAAATTCTGACATTCCGTGCCGAATTCGATTTGACACGTCCCATACTGTGGCGTATGTTACTTACAGGACGCGGCACGAATCCTCTTTATTCGGCACCCCACAATCCGCTGCGTCTCTCTCGGGCCTTCCGTCGCAGATCGCGGCGGAACATCACACAGTCAGCGCCACGGACAGATTGGCAGGATTTGAATCGATCAGTGCGGGGGGTCTGGGTGCCCCATCCTTGAGCGAAGCGAAATCCCGTACCTCGGGATGGAGCGAAGCGGAAGGGTGGGGGACGGACAGAATGCCTCGCGCATGTGCGTCAGGCTTCGCCGCGCCCGCAGCCCCGCTGCTGGTCGTGATTGGAGTTTTCTCTCTCACAGGCTGCGGAGTCCCGCTCCGCCGGGCTCCGCGCGCTCGCTCGGGCAATCGGCGGAGCGAAAAGACCGCCGACCCGGCGAAACGGTTGCCCTGCGCGCAACTCCCGGGTCCGGCAGACCGGCGCGGCCGGTGGCAATCAACCACCCCCCGCGCGACAGACATCGTCCGCGCATTGAGCGCAAT
>CAZNDQ010000458.1:0-3826 GCA_964571825.1 uncultured Planctomycetales bacterium
TCAGCCCCCTCCCCCGGCCGGAAGCTCACCACCAGCCCGCTGTTCGCATACGCCCCCCCGCGCGACGACCGGCTCGCCCCGTTCGTCGCGATCAACCCCTCCGCTTCATTCGTCAGCAGAATCTCGCCGCCCGGGCACATGCAGAAGCTGAACACATCCCCCGCCTCGCCCCCCGCCCCGCGCGCCACGATGTGATAATCGCTCGGCGGCAGCCGATGACTTTCGCATGCCGCCCCATACTGCCACCGATCGACCAGCCCCTGCGGATGCTCGATCCGCAGCCCGAGCTGATACGGCTTCGCCACCAGCCGCACGCCGCTCGCCGCCAGCAGCCGATACGTGTCCCGCGCTGAGTGCCCCGTCCCCAGCAGCACCACCTCTGCCGCGATCCGCTCCGCCCCGACGAACACGCCCGCGATCCGCCCCTCGCGGACCTCCAGCCCTGTCACCCGCTGCTCGAACCGCACCTCCCCGCCCAACGACTCGATGTGCAGCCGAATCCGCCGGCAGATCCCCGGCAGCTTGTCGCTCCCGATATGCGGCCGGCCGTCCGTCAGAATGTGCGGCGCCGCACCAAACCGGTACAGCACCCGCAGCACTTCGTCCACTCGCGCATCGTGCACGCGCGTGTAGATCTTCCCGTCGCTGTACGCCCCCGCGCCACCCTCGCCGAACAGCAGGTTTGACTCCGGATCGAAGTGCCCCTCGCGATAGAAGCGCTCCAGGATGTCCGCGTGCCGCCGCCGCACGTCCCGCCCGCGCTCGAGGATGATCGGCCGGTACCCGTACTCCGCCAGCAGCAGCCCCGCGAACATCCCCGCCGGACCGAACCCGACGATCACCGGCCGCTCGCGCAGCGGCTCGCTCCCCACCGGGCGCCGCGGCGGCTCCGACTCGCGCAGCGGCTCCACGTCCCCGCGCCGCACATACCGCAGCACGCGCTGCTCCGCCTCAGCGCTCCCCAGCGATACCTGCACGTTGTAAGAATAGAAAATGTCGTCGTGGTCCCGCGCATCCAGCGAGCGGCGCACGGGTGCGTACCGGTCGATCGCGCTGATCGGCACCTTCAACCGCCGCGCCACCAGCGCCGGCAGCGAGTCCTCCGGCTCCCCCAGCCGGAGCTTCAGATTGCGCACGAGCAGCGGCATGACGGTCCCATCCTACTGCCGCTCCCGGCGCCGGCAACGAAGCCGGTACGTTATTCCACGCGTTGCGCCAGCGCCCGCGCCGCCCGACATGCCTCGTAATATGCCAGCACCGATTCCAGCTCGCTCAGCATCTCCGCCGACCCGCCCGACTCCCGCGCCAGCCGCACCGCGTCCGCCTGGACCTTCAGCGCCTCGTCCAGCAGCCCCGCCTGATACAGCGCCCGCGCGTACGTGTCCGCGATGTCCGCGCGCTTGCCCCCCGACGCCTCCTGCGCCACCTGCGCCGCATACATCGCCAGCTCCGGGCAACGCAGCCCGTAGTCGCTGATCGTCAGAAACCGCCACGACAGTTCGTTCAGAATTGACGGATCGCTCCGATTCGCGTCCACAACCTGGCGGCCATACTCAAATGCAGCAGCCTGGTCGCGCTTGCCTTTGATCAGCAGTTGCAGCTTCAGGTCGATGAAAAACCGATCATTGGGATTGGGTGCCAGCAGCTTATCCACGAGCTGCAGCGCCTCGTCAATGTCCTCCCGGTCGATGGCATCGCGCAGCGCCTCCAGGTGCCTGTCCGTCGTGTTCCCATCTGACGACGGCCGCTTTGGCTCAGACTTCATCGCCCCGCGCGGCTCGATCTCCTTGCCGTCCAGCACACTCTTCACCACGACGTCCAGCTCGTCCAGCGGATGTCCGTGCCACACGATCCGCCCGTTGTGCCCGACGACAAACGCATACGGAATCCCCCGCACCCCTGCCGCCGACAGATATGAGCGGTTGATCGAACCGCCGGGAGCGGCAACCACCCGAAACGACGCCCGCTCACCCAGTTCTTTCACGTACGGGCGAACCACCCCGGCCGGCTCATCCGACACCGCCACACACACCAGCCCCTTCGCCGCATATTCATCCTGCAGCGCCCCCAGCGCCGGCAGACTGATCTTGCACGGCGGGCACCACGTCGCCCAGAACTCGATCACGCACACCTGCCCGCCCTTCTCCGGCGCCACCGCCTCGCCCTTCACCCACTCCCCGCCCGCCAACCCCGGCGCTGCATCCCCCACCCGGAGCGACTGCCCCCGCGCCGCCGGCGCCGACAACATCACCACCGCACATGCAAATGCAATCCCACCGCGCATCAGGTATCTCCCGACCGAGAATTCAGCGCTGCGTCCCACTACCGAGCATAGACGTGAAAGTCCGGCACCGCCGTCACCAATTCAACGGCCGCACCGGACCCATGACCGCCTCCCCCCCAAATTCATTCGCTTCCCTCTGCCGTCATCCTGAGCGCCGATCCGTCATGTTGAGCGAAGCGAAGCATCTCGATGACCACGTGCACCCAGCACGCCGACCCCCGCGCCGTTTTCTTCGTCGCGGTATTCCGCGACTCCTTCACTGGCCACCGGCCACCGGTCACTGGTCACTGTCTGGCCGTCATGCTGAGCGAAGCGAAGCATCTCTGATCGCTTGTGCGTCCAGCACGCCACCAACCGTACGTCGTACTCCTCTATTCCGCATTCCGCATTTCGCATTCCGCATTTCTTCCTCACTCCACCGTGACGCTCTTCGCCAGGTTCCGCGGCTTGTCCACGTTGCACCCGCGCAGCACGGCCGCGTGATACGCCAGCAGTTGCAGCGGAATCACCGTCAGGATCGGCTGCAGCGCCTCCGGCGCCGGCGGCACCCGGAACACGTGCTCCGCCAGCCGGTCGATCTCGCGGTCCGTCTCCGACGCCACCGCGATGATCCGCCCCCCGCGGCTCCGTACCTCCTCGATGTTGCCGATCGCCTTCTCATACTGGCTCCCCTGCGGCGCGATGAACACCGCCGGCATCCCGTCGTTGATCAGCGCGATCGGCCCGTGCTTCATCTCCGCCGCCGGCATCCCCTCCGCGTGAATGTAGCTGATTTCCTTCAGTTTCAGCGCCCCCTCCAGCGCGATCGGATAGTGATACCCCCGCCCGAGGAACAGCCAGTTCTCCCGCTCCACGTACTCCTTCGCCACCTCCCGGATTTCGTCCGACATCTCCAGGATCTTCTGCACCTTCTCCGGAATCTCCTCCAGCGCCCGAATCAGCTCCTGCGCATCCGTCTGCGAGAGAAACCGCCGCCGCCCCATCGCGATCGCAATCATCGCCAGCACCACGAGCTGGCTCGTGAACGCCTTCGTGCTTGCCACACCGATCTCCGGCCCGCAGTGCAGATACACCCCCGCGTCACTCTCCCGCGCGATCGTCGATCCCACCACGTTCACCACGCCCAGCGCCAGCGCCCCGCGGTCCTTCGCCTCCCGCAGCGCCGCCAGCGTGTCGATCGTCTCCCCCGACTGGCTGATTGCCAGGATCACCGTCCCGTCCTCGATCAGAGGATTGCGATAGCGGAATTCGCTCGCGTACTCCGTCTCGCACGGAATGTG
The DNA here is from genome assembly GCA_964571825.1 of uncultured Planctomycetales bacterium. Taxonomy (GTDB): domain Bacteria; phylum Planctomycetota; class Phycisphaerae; order UBA1845; genus CAZNDQ01. The sequence goes on from CAZNDQ010000458.1 coordinate 3,565, forward strand.
CGCGATGTTCTCGAACATGTACTCGCCCACCAGCCCCGCGTGCCACGCCGTCCCTTGTGCCGTGAAGATGATCCGCCGCGCCCGCGCCAGCTCGCGCATGTGGTTCGCAATCCCGCCCAATACGATCGTCCCGTTGTGCCCGTCGATCCGCCCGCGCATCGTCGTCTGCAGCGAGCCCGGCTGCTCCATGATCTCCTTCAGCATGAAGTGCTCGTACCCCGCCAGCTCGATCTGCTCCAGCGTCCATTCCACCTCGTGGATG
>CAZNDQ010000459.1:0-3809 GCA_964571825.1 uncultured Planctomycetales bacterium
CGCACATCGACTTTGCACCGACGGTGCTGAGCCGGGTCGTGGAGCCGCGAAGTTAGGCGGACCGGGACCGGCTGGCGCAGGAATTGCGCGCGTTGGCGCGGCAGGACCCGACGTTAGAGGTGAAGGAGCAGAGCGACACGGGGCAGTACGTCATCTCGGGGATGGGCGAGCTGCACCTGGAGGTGATGGTGAACCGGCTGCTGCGGGAGCGGAACCTGGCGGTGCGTGTGGGGCAGCCGCGCGTGTCGTACCGGGAGACGATCGGGCGTCGCGCGGAGGCGGAGGGGCGGTTCGTACGGCAGCTCGGGCAGCAGAGTCACTTCGCGGTAGTGCGGCTGGCAGTGGAGCCGTATCAGCCGGCGGCAGGGGAGGAGGCGGTACGGTTCGACAACCGGGTGAGCGGTGAGGAACTGCGGCCGGAGTGGTCAGCGGCGGTGCGGACGGGCGTGCTGGAGGCGGCCGGAAGCGGTGCGCTGCTGGGGTATCCGGTGCTGAACGTGCGGGTGACGCTGCTGGGGGTCGAGCAGCACGAGCAGGAGAGCAGCGAGACGGCCTTCGAGAACGCGGCGCGGATGGCGTTCGACGAGGCGCTGCGGCAGGCGGAGCCGCTGCTGATGGAACCGCTGATGAAGCTGGAGGTGGTGTGCCCGGAGACGTCGTTCGGGACGGTGAACGGGGACCTGAGCAGCCGGCGGGCGGTGATCACGCACACGGAGCCGCGGGGTCAGCAGCGGGTGATCGATGCGGAGATTCCGCTGGCGGAGGCGGTGGGGTACGTGAGCGCGGTGCGCAGCCTGACGCAGGGTCGGGCGACGGCGACGATGGAATTCCTGCGGTACGCGGTGGTGCCGGCGGCCGTGGCGGCGCCGATGCTGGAGCAGTACGGCGCGTAAGTCTGGTGGTATTCGGGGTTTGCGCGTTGCGGCGAGGGTCGGCGGGGCGGCGGATTGGGCGATTTGACAAACGTGCTGTGTCTGGTAGTCTATCGCGTCTCTGCCGACTGAGGCAAAACGGATTTGGCTTAGCAAGCGAGTGGCATCGTGAAGGAGCGGATTCGAATCCGGATGGAAGCGTACGACCCCCGCGCCCTGGACTCCTCGGCGCGGGAGATCGTCGATCATGCGAAGCGTACGAACGCGACGGTTTGCGGCCCGATTCCGCTGCCGACGCGGATCGAGCGTTTCACCGTGCTCCGTTCGCCGCACATCGATAAGAAGTCGCGCGAACAGTTCGAGATGCGCACGCACAAGCGCATCATCGACATTCTCGAGCCGACACCGCGGACGATCGAGGCGCTCAATCGCCTGGTCATTCCGGCAGGGGTGTTCGTGAAGATCAAGATGTAAGGTTCCGGCCTGTTCCCGCGGCGGACTCGTGTCCGCCGCTTACGTTTCGCAGGCGGTATCAACAACCTCTTGTCCAGCGAGTGTGTTCTCGCGGGAGTCCGATCCCGCGGCGAATCAGCCCGCTCCGAGTGGCTGAGATAGTTGGGGATTGCCCATGCGGCCGGCGATTCTGGGACAGAAGATCGGCATGACGCGCGTGTTCGACGAGAGCGGCACGGCGATACCGGTGACGGTGATCCAGGCGGGACCGTGCACGGTGTTGCAGGTCAAGACGCGCGAGCGCGACGGGTACGAGGCGGTGCAGGTGGGCTTCGCGGACGTGAAGCCGCACCGCTCGACGAAGCCGCAGATCGGGCACTGCGCGACGGCGGGCACGGGTCCGAAGCGGTTCATCCGCGAGATCCGGCTGGACGCCCCGGCCGAGGTGAAGCCGGGCGACGTGTTGACGGTCGAGCAGTTTGCCGAGGGGGTGAACTTCGTCGACGTGATCGGCACGACGAAAGGGCGCGGCTATCAGGGCGTGATGCGGCGGTACGGGTTCGGCGGCCAGCCGGCCTCGCACGGCACGGAGCGCAAGCATCGCTCGCCGGGTTCGATTGCCAGCCACGCGGCGAACCGCGGCACGGGCGGCAAACCGAAGCGCGGCAAACGGATGTCGGGCCAGATGGGCAACGTGCGGCGGACGGTGAAGTCGCAGCGGCTCGTCGGCGTGAAGGCGGAAGAGAACCTGCTGCTGGTGCGCGGGGGGATCCCCGGGGCGAACGGCGGGTTCGTGCTGGTGCAGCAGGCCAGGACACGGAATTAGGCGAGCGGACGAACGGGAGTCAGGCGGCCAGAGCGATGATCAATCTGCCACTCTACAACGCGGAAGGCGTACAGACGGGGACGCTGCCGCTGGACGAGCAGTTGCTCGGCGGGCGGGTGCGTCCGCGGCTGATGAAGCAGGCGATTGTGATGTACCAGGCGGCGACGCACCAGGGCACGTCGGCGACGAAGAGCCGCGGGATGATCGCCGGCTCGACGCGCAAGCTGTACCGGCAGAAGGGGACGGGCAACGCGCGGATGGGTCCGATCCGCACGCCGCAGCGGCGCGGCGGCGGGCGGGCGTTTGCCAAAGTGGCGCGCGACATGTCGAAGGACATGCCGAAGAAGATGCGGCGGCTGGCGCGGAACAGCGCGATCCTGGCCAAGGCGCAGGCGGAGGCGGTGGCGGTGATCGAGGCGCCTGCGCTGGAGGCCCCGAAGACGCGGCGGATGGCGGTGCTGCTGGAGAAGGTCGGCGCCGGGCGGGGCTGCGTGCTGGCGCTGGGGCAGCGCAGCGACACGCTGTGGAAGTCGACGCGCAACATCCCCAAGACCGAGGTGTGCCTGGTGGGCGAACTCAACGCGTACTCGGTCCTGCGGCGCGGCAAGCTGCTGCTGACGCGGGAGGCGTACGACATTCTGGTGAAGGACCCGGTGACGCTGCGCGGCACGGGCGGCGACGAGGCGTAAGAGGCGGCGCGCGATGGACATTTTTCAGGTAGTCATTCGACCGCTGGTGACCGAGAAGGGCACGTACCAGAGCAAGCTCTCGCACGAGAAGACGCATTCGCGTCCGGCGCGCGGCGGCTCGTACAGCTTCGAGGTGCACCCCGGCGCGAACAAGGCGCAGATCAAGCAGGCGGTGGAGCGGATCTACAACGTCAAGGTGAACAGCGTGCGGACGTCGGTGCGGGCAGGCAAGCCGCGGCGGGTGCGCTGGTTCGGCGGACAGACGCGGGAGTGGAAGAAGGCAGTGGTGGTGCTCCATCCGGACTACCACATCGACCTGTTCTAGGAGCGGCGCGGCCGCCGGCTGAGGGCGGCAGGACGGAATCGACATGGGCGTAAAGATCTACAACCCGACATCCCCCGGACGGCGCGAGTCGTCGGTGAACGATTTTTCGGAGCTGTCGGACCGGAAGAAGCAGCCGGAAAAGTCGCTGCTGCAGCGGATCCGCAAGAAGGGCGGGCGCAACCATCACGGTCGCATCACGTGTCGGCATCGCGGGGGCGGCGCACGGCGAATGTATCGCCAGATCGACTTCAAGCGCCGGCTCGACGACTGCCCGGCCAGCGTGCTGGCCATCGAGTACGCCCCCAACCGCACCTGCCACATCGCCCTCCTCGAATATCAGGACGCCGCCAAGACCCGCCGTTACATCCTCGCCCCGGCCGGGCTCCGCGCCGGGATGACGGTGGAGAGCGGGGCGCGCGTGGAGCCGAAGATCGGCAACGCGATGCCGCTCAAGACGGTGCCGGTGGGCATGGACGTGCATAACGTCGAGTTGACGGCGGGGCAGGGGGGCAAGCTGGTGCGTTCGGCGGGCGGGTCGGCGCGGCTGGTGGCGCGCGAGGGCGACTGGGCGACGCTGCTGCTGCCCTCGGGCGAGATGCGGCAGGTGCGCGTGGAGTGTCGGGCGACGATCGGCCAGCTCGGGA
>CAZNDQ010000460.1:0-3793 GCA_964571825.1 uncultured Planctomycetales bacterium
TGGAGAGTTGGCGGAAGTCGGGTGTGATGCCGGGGATGCCGCGGGCCTCGTCGAAGACCTCGCGCGTGCGGGCGAAGGCGCGGCGGACGGCCGTCTCATCGGCGGTATAGGGGGCCATGGTCATCAGGCCGATGAGCCGCAGCGCGGGGAGCGTGACGACGATCTCGGCGAGGTGGCAGACGGCGCCGACGCCGACACCGGTGCGCGATTTTTCCTCAGCCGCGTTGACCTCGAGGAGTACGGGGAGGGTGCGGCCGAGGCGGGCGGCGTGGTCGTTGAGTTCCTCGGCAAGGCGGAGGCTGTCGAGGGAGTGGATCATCTCGACGTGGGGCAGGAGCGACTTGACCTTGTTGCGCTGCAGGTGGCCGATCATGTGCCAGCGGGGCTCGGGGAGCACGCGGGTGGTGGCGCCGGGGCGTTGGCGCTGGCGGAACTCGGCGATCATGCCGGCGCGGCGGACGAGCTGCTGGACGCGGTGCTCGCCGAGGTCGAGCTGGCCGATATCGAGCAGGACGCGGATGACGTCGACCTCGACGTACTTGGTGACGGCGACGAGAGCGATGTCGGCGGGGTCGCGGCGCGCGCGGGCGGCGGCGTCGGCGATGCGGTCGCGGAGGCGCTTGAGATTGTCGGTCAGCCGGCGGCGGACAGAGGGCTCGGACATCTTGGTCAGCGATCCTTCGCACAGAAACGGCGGGGAGAAACGGTGTCGGCGGCCGGGGGGCCGCGTCAACCGCGCCGCGCACATTGTACCCCGGTCGGCGCGAGCCGCCAGCGCGAAATGGCGCGAAGCGGCTTTTCGGTTTTGCAGCGGAGACATAGCATGGGGCGAGTATGAGCGAAATGGGGCTGGAGCAGATTCAGGTTTCGCCGCCGGCGCCGGGGGAGGTGCTGGACTTGGCGGGGCTGTTTGGCAGCGACGGGCCGGTGGAACTGGAGATCGGGATCGGGAAGGGGGGTTTCCTGCTGGCGCAGGCGCGTGCGCGGCCGGGGGTCAATTTTCTGGGAGTGGAGTGGGCGAACGAGTTCTATCAGTACGCGAGCGATCGGATGCGGCGGTGGGGGGTGCGGAACGTGCGGACGATGCGGACGGACGCGCGGAACCTGGTGCTGTATCACCTCGCGCCGGAGTCGCTGGCGGCGGTGTACATCTTCCACCCCGATCCGTGGCCGAAGCGGCGGCATCAGAAGCGGCGGCTGATCCAGGGAGATTTTCTGCGGGCGCTGGCGCGGGCGATGCAGGCGGGGGCGCGGCTGACGGTGCAGACGGACCACGCGGAGTATTTCGCGTGGATGCTGGAGGCGATGAAGGAGTGCCCGGCGCTGGAGATGGAGTCGGAGGTGGCGGAGCGGGTGCTGGAGGCGGAAGAGACGCCGGGGACGAATTTCGAGGTGAAGTATCGGCGCGAGGGGCGGAGGATTTATGGGTTTGTCGCGCGGCGTGGAGAGGATTAGGGAGAATTGCGGATTGCGGGAGGAAGTTACGAAGTAACGAAGTAATGAAGTAAGGAAGTGACGAAGTAGAAGAGGCAGAAGTGAATCCTTGCCGCGCTCGGAATCACAATGGAATCGGCAGGTCGATGACCCGCCCTACGTTTGCCTCGGCGTGTTGGGCGCACCGATGATTCGAGATGCTTCGCTTCGCTCAGCATGACGGCAACGGGTCGGCGTGCTGGACGGGTAGTGCGATTAGAGATGCTTCGCTTCGCTCAGCATGACGGCAACGGGTCGGCGTGCTGAACGGGTAGTGCGATTAGAGATGCTTCGCTGCGCTCAGCATGACGGGTGCACGCCTGTCAGTCGGCGTGGGGGACGATTTCGACGAGGGGGACTTCGACTTCGATGGAGCGGATGGCGACGACGGCTTGCTGGCGGTGGAGCTGCATGCGGACGATGCGGCCGTCGGAGTCGAAGGACTTGACGTGGACGCGGTCGCCGGGCTTGAGGGTGCTGATGCGCTGGCGCCAGCGGTCGAACTCCTGCTGGCGGCGGAGGAGGTCGGCCGTTTGCTCGTCGAGGCGGCGGCGGGCCTCGGCGGCTTCGAGTTCGCGGCGTTCCGCGTCGCGGCGGGCGTCCTCGGCTTCGCGGCGGGAGACGGCCGTGTGCTCGAGCGCCTGGCGGAAGGCCTTGTAGCCGTCGGAGAGCGAGGCCTCAGCCTCGGCGAGGAGGCGGTCGGGCATGCCGAGGCGGCGGGCGATGGCGAGGGCGTTGCTGTTGCCGGCTTCGCCGATGCGCAAGACGTAGGTGGGGCGAAGGCTCTCGACGTCGAATTCGACGCTGGCGTTCTGCACGCGTGGGAGGGAGTAAGCGAGGGTTTTTAGCGCGCCGAGGTGGGTGGTGAGGATCGCGGCGGTGCGGAGGCGGAGGAGTTCGGCGACGACGGCGCGGCCGATGGCAGCGCCCTCTTCGGGGTCGGTACCGGCGCCGAGTTCGTCGATGAGGACGAGGGTGCGGGGAGAGGCGCGGCGGAGCATGTCGAGAATGTTGGTGAGATGCGAGCTGAAGGTGCTGAGGGACTGCTGGAGGCTCTGCTCGTCGCCGACGTCGATGAGCACATCATCGTAGACGGGGAGCGACGAGCCGGCGTCGGCGGGAATGGGCATGCCGGCCTGGTGCATGGCGGCGAGAAGGCCGACGGTTTTGAGGCTGACGGTCTTGCCGCCGGTGTTGGGGCCGGTGATGACGAGCATGTCGAAGTCGTCGCCGAGGCGGACGTCGATGGGGACGACGGGGTCGGGGGTTCGCTGGGCGACTGACGCGTCGAGGCCGAGGTCCCAACTGAGCGTGAGCAGGACGGGGTGGCGCGCGGCGCGAAGCTGGAGGCGGCCGTCGTCGCTGATCGCGGCGCAGCGCATGTCGAGGGCGCGGGCCATCTGCTGCTTGGCGACGATGAGGTCGAGGACGGCGAGGGCGTCGACGGTGCGGAGGATGGCTTCGGCGTTGAGCTGCACAAGCTGGGTAAGTTCCCAGAGGATGCGGCCGATCTCCTCGTGCTCTTCGTAGCGGAGGCGGATGACCTGATTGTTGAGTTCGACGGCGTCGGCGGGCTCGATGAAGAGGGTGGCGCCGGTGTCGCTGCTGCGGTGGATGATGCCGGGGATGCGGCCGCGATGCTCGGCCTTGAGCGGGACGACCATGCGGTCGTTGTGAAAGGTGGCGTTGGGGTATTGCAGGAAGCGCGTCAGGGCGGCGTTGTGGAGGATGCGCTCGAAGACGCGGTGGATCTCATCGTGTGCGCGCTGGATGGCGTCGCGGATTTTGGTGAGGCGCGGGGAGGCGGTGTCGACGATGCGGCCGCGGGCGTCGACGGCTTCGCGGATTTTTTCGGCGATCGGGAGGAAATCGCCGACGCGCTGGCCGAGGTGGCGGAGGGCCGGGGCGGATTCGGGGAGGCGGTCGATCCAGGCGCGGACGGCGTGCGTAGCGGCGAGGGTGTCAGCGACCAGCGCGAGCACCTCGGGCTCAAGCTTGTTGGGCAGGACGGCGGCGCGGACGGCGGGGCGGATGTCGGAGACGCCGCCGAAGGGGGGAAGCGGCAGATGCTCAGCGAGGGTGGTCATTTCGCAGACCTGATCGAGCCACAGGCGGATGGTTTTGCGCGTGGTTATCGGGCGGGTGCGCAGGGCGAGTCCGCGGCCGAGGCTGCTGCGGGCAAAGGTGCTGAGCAGCTCGGCGATGCGGGAGAACTCGAGCTTGTCGAGGGTGTGCTTATTCACGAGCCCATCGTAGAAAGGGGGTATGGGAGGAGCAAACGGGGGCGTGCGGCACGATAACGGGTTTGGGATGCGTGATG
>CAZNDQ010000461.1:0-3790 GCA_964571825.1 uncultured Planctomycetales bacterium
CGTCCAGCCCATATTCGTCTGGAAGTTGTCGCTGAACACCGTCTGCTGCGGTCCCGAGGCCGTGCTCGTGAGCAGCGCTCCGGGACAGACCGGCGGCTCCTGGATCGTTCCGCCGCCGGCGATGTCAATCGTCACGTACCACTCGATCTCGCTCAGACAGGGTGCCGAGGGGAATGTTGCCAGGAAGTCGTCGCCGCTGCCGTTGGAACCCAAGTGGGCAAGGGGCGAGGTGGCGAACGCGCCGCCATGGATGCTGTAGTGCAGCAGCCCGCTCGTCGTGAGGGCCGATCCGCTCCCGTTCGTCGTCCGCACCAGAACCTGAGTGCCGCCTGCCGGCGAGACCTCCGCCGGCGCGCCGTTCGGGAAGCTGATCGAAAACGCGCCGCCGCCGGTCGAATCCTCGACGGTGATGTCCAGCCGGTAAAGCTGCACGTCGTCCGTCGCGCCGGAGATGACGCGAATGTAGAACGTACCGCCCGCGCCGAGCTGTACCTCGCAGATTCGTTCCGTGACGCCTGCCGGCTGCGCATTCGCCGAGCCGAGGACGGACACGCCGTCACTGGCGATCACCTCGATATCGAGGTTGTTGATTGTCAGGCTGTTGATCAGCCCGCCCGTGTCGCAGGCCTGCGTCTGCGGACCCGAAAGATACTGGAAGCCGATCGGCACGAGTTCGATATTGATCTGCTTGTCGGCGCCGGCGACGAACGAGTAGTAGTCCGATTCGTTGTTGTCGTCCATCCCGACGTTGGTCACGGTCAGCGAACCGTCGATCACGCCGAGCGGCGTCGCCGTCGCCACGCTGTCGTTGTGCTCGTTGGCGTCACCGTAGCCGCGCTGGCCGCCGCGGATGTCGTCGTGTTGCGGCCCGTCAAACGCCGTTGAAAGGAACGGTTCCATCAGCTTCGTCTGTTGCACCGGGCAGACGTGACGCAATCCGATCCCATGCCCGTGTTCGTGCATGACCACGTTGCGCAGAAAACGGTTTTGGTTCAGCGGGCCCGACCAGTTCTCCGACGAATCGAGCACCATGTCGCCGGTGTCGGGGAAGAAGTTGTACGCCAGCACGCCGTTTCCGCCGTCGATGTTCTTCGCTGAAATCCGCACGTCTCCCCGCACACCGGGAACGCCGGACGCGCCGAACATGTCCACGCCGTCGTCGCTCGGCTCATAAACGTACGTGATGCCCGTCAACTCCGACCACCGCGCAAAACTCTGATGAAAGCGGTCCTGCCAGGCCTGTGTGTTCCCGCCGAACAGCGTGTCCATCCGCGAAAAGAGAACGCTCGGGCCGCTCGCCTCGCCGACACCGCTGGGGATGAACGTCCCGTCGGGTACGAAGCTGTAGCTCAGCGTCGTCGGATTGCCCTGCCCGGAGTTGGGGCCGTCGTACGCCGTCGCGCTCCAACGGTTGCCCAGTTGATAGCGCGGCCCGGGCTGGTAGAGCGCGGCGTCGATCGCTTCCATGACGGCCGGGTCGGTCCCCTCCGCGAAGCAGGCAGCCACCGGCGGACGGCTGTTGGGCTCCATTCTACGCAGACGCTCCACCATCGCCCGGTGAACCGGGTCGAGGTTGTCCGGCAACATCATGGGCCCGGAGTCCTGCGCCGCCGGTTCAACCGCTGGCGATCCCGCAAGCATCGCCGTGGCGATGACGCTCAGGCCGCACAGCGCGCCGGCCAGAAGCAGCATCATCGGCGACAGGCCCCGCCGACGGAGGACAGATGTCTTCGAACGCTCAATTGCGGAAGGTCCATCATGGATCATGGCGTGGTGTTTCCTCCAATGAAGGTGCACGGCCGCAGAACCGGCGGCGTCTCAAAGGCGGGGATTTCATCGATGGAGCGACAGACCCCTCGCAAGTCCCCAGACAGAAGGCGATTATACGGGAACCAGCCGGCCGGCTTTCCCCGATTTTTCACCAAACGCAAATAAATCACGCAACTGCAAGGCGTTATCGCATGTCAATGCGCCGGCGCTGGGGCGCGGCCCGGCGTGGATTCAGTGTCGCCGCACGACTCGCGCTGATACTGTAATCGTGCCGAATGACGACCGGTCGGGACAGAACCTGCTAGTGTGCGAGCAGGCGGTCAACTTGGTCCATAACGTCCGCAGGATCGGGCCGATTCTGCACCTTGTCGGCGATGTGCTGCCAGCGGACCCGGCCTTCACGATCGATGAGGAAATGGGCGGGGATGGCAATGTCCTTTCCGCCTCGCCCGCCCGTATGAACAACGCCATACGCCCGCGCTGCGGCGAGCGATTCATCGCTGAGCACCGGAAAGCCCAGTATCTGCTGATCATGCACGAGCCGGCACTTGTCGACGGGGTCTGCCGTGACAGCGAGCAGCGTACCACCCGCCTGCTGGAGTTTTTCGTTGACGCCTCCGAGACCTCGGAGTTCTGCGAGACAGAACGGTCACCAGTGCCCGCGGTAAAAGACGAGAAGTACCGGCCCCTTGCCCCGAAACGAACCCAGCCCCAGCAGTGTGCCAGTGTGGTCCGGGAGAGAGAAATCGGGCGCGAGTGCCGCAGTTTGCGGTGCAGCGGTTGCGGCTGGCAGCCGAAACGCCACAGTCAGCGCAAAGACGAAGAGGAGCAGCAGCACGACGTCGAAGCCGGCCAGAACTTTCGGCAGCACGGTGCCCCGCGTGGCCGCGTAGATCCCGAGCCCGGTTCCGACCACAATGATCACGAGATTCGGCCAGCCGGAGCGAAACCAGGGAACCTGAACGAGCGCGAAGTACGACAGCGCTCCGCCAAGGGTGACCACGATCCCCAGAAACGCCAGCAACAGCGTGGATTTGCCCGACATGTCCGATTGCTCCTCGAGCGAACCGGGGAAGTATAGCAGGACTCGCCGCTTGACGTCACGGTTTGTTCGATGGCCGTGCAGAAGACAGGGAGTATCGCCGGGGTAAACGATTCGGGCACGCGGCGGCCCCACCGGAAAACGGGCAGGATTTTGACAGCGTAGCGCCCTCTCCGACGCCTACGCTTTGAACCGGGTGCAACAGACGGACCGCCTTGCCGCCGGCGTCCGGTGCGAATCGATGCCGGCGGCAGGCGGGACGTCGTTTCTTTCCATTCTCCTCTTTGAGTAGCGAAGGCCGCTGCCGTCCCCGGTGGCGAAAACGGTCTGACAGGATTCGTCGCGTTGCGCCGTCAATGATGCACAGCCGCGACGCCGTCCGAGCGTCGGACGGAGGTTGGCGGTCAGGATCGTTGAATGGTGGCCATCGCACCCATGACCAACTTAAATCCGCGCCTCCGTCATTTTCCGGTTTCGCAATTCGTCCGGCCGGTGATCATCCTGCTTGCCGCCTGGTCGGCGAATGTCCATTGCGCTCAGGCCGATGGCACTTTGGCTGCCGCGGGAGCGCCCGCGCACGGCTGGCGGATCGGCTTCGTTGACAACCCTGAGCTTCCCCTGCAATTTCGACAGGGCGCGGTCACGCGACCCGACGGTAGCACGATGACTTTCTTTCTGGGAAACCACCACGACAATCTTGAACAGAAGCTTCCACTGATGGTCTATCTTGAAGGTTCCGGTGCCCAGTCGCACTTCATTCGCGTGGATGACCGGATCGCCTGCGGCGTCGTGGCGATGATCTCGCAGCAGGGCGGCGATCGTTACCACGTGGCGACAATCGAGAAACGCGGCGTGCGCTTCGCGGAATCGCAGCAGCGCGGGTCGGCGGTCGGTGCATCGGAAGAATACACGCGCCACGCGACTCTGCCGGAGCGCGCGGCCGACGTGCGGCTGCTGCTGGATGCGCTGCTGGCCGAG
>CAZNDQ010000462.1:0-3787 GCA_964571825.1 uncultured Planctomycetales bacterium
AGGTGCGGTTCCGGCTGGAGGGGATCGTAGAGCTGGCGGCGGCGCTGGAGCGCGAGCCGCAGTTTGTGCCGGCCGAGTCGCTGGGCCTGCCGCGCGGGCCGCAGCCGCGCGGTGCCGACGCGGAAAACGAGACGGTACGGCAGATGTGGGAGGCGCAGACGGCGCGGGTGGAGATGGAGATCGCGGCGCTGGAGCAGCGGCTGGAGCGGGCGACGGCGGAGCTGGCGGAGGTGGAGGCGCAGTCGGCCGCGCTGCGGGGGATGCGCGATTCGCTGTTCGACCGGCAGCGCGAGTACGACGATTTGCAGTCGCGCAAGCGGCGGGCTCAGGTGCAACTGGCGATGTGGGAGGAGCACCTGGGAGTGATCCGGCGGTCGTTGCAGGCGAAGGAGCATCGGCGGGGACTGGGATTCTCGACACTGGTGCCGGCGGCGCTGAACCCGGTGCCGATCTCGCCGCGGTTTGCGACGGTGCTGTCGCTGAGCCTGGTGATGGGGCTGTCGCTGGGCGTGGCGGTGATGGTGTTCTGCGAACTGCTGGACAAGAAGTATCGCACGGCGGGACAGGTGGTGCGGACGCTGGGGTTGCCGGTGCTGGAGACGATCGAGGAGATCGTGACGCCGGTGGTGCGGCGGCGGCGACTGGTGCTGGGGACGGTGCTGTTTCCGCTGATCGTGCTGGGGCTGGCGGGTCTGGTCGGCGGATCGGCGGGATGGGCGTATGCGACGATCGAGAACCCGGGGCTGCTGGCGCGGTGGTCGAGCGGAGGCGCGAGCGCGGCAGAGGCATCCGGAACGGAGGAGCTGACGGGTCCGCCGGCGCCGGCGCCGCGCGGGCCGACGGACTGGGTGCGGTTGCCGGCGGGATCGGTGGACGAATAGGACCGGCAACAGGAGCGCGTGCATGGGCACGATGGCGGACGCGATGAATCGGGCGCGGGCGGAGGCGGCGGAATCGGGCGCGAAGAGCGCGCCGTTTCTCGACCGCAGCGTGCCGATCGTGGATGTTCCGTCGTTCGGCGGGCTGCTGGATGGGCACGCCGGGGGCGACATCCGTCCGGACGCGCCGCTGAACTGGCCGCATCCGCCGGCGGAGGACGTCGTCTGCTATCACGATCGGGGCGGAATCGTGGCGGAGCAGTATCGGTCGCTGCGGACGCGGCTGCTGAGCCAGAACCCGGACAACGAGCATCGGATCATCGGGGTGACGAGCAGCGCGCCGCAGGAGGGCAAGAGCGTTACGACGGCAAACCTGTCGCTGATTCTGGCGGAGCTGCGGCACCTGCGGGTGCTGATGGTGGACGGGGACTTCCGGCGGGGGACGCTGCCACAGATGCTGAACATGCCGGCGGGGCCGGGGATGGCGGAGCTGATACTGGAGCGGGCGAACCCGGACGAGGTGCTGCACGAGACGCCGATCCCGAACCTGATGTTCCTGCCGGCGGGGAAAATCGGGGACAAGAATGCGGCGGAGGTGCTGAGTTCGGCGAACGCGCGGGGCGTGTTTGACATGCTGCGGCAGCGGTTTCACTACGTCATCGTCGACACACCGCCGATCAACACGGTGACGGACGCGGGGATCATCGGGCAGATGTGTTTCGGGGTGATCGTGCTGGTGCGGATTCACAGCACGCGGGACTCGATCGCCAAGCACGCGATCCGGCTGTTGCAGGCGAACAATGTGAACGTGGTCGGCGCGCTGATCGTCGGGGAGCATCGGAGTGAGCTGGGGTCGGGGTATTACTACACGCGCTACTATCGACGGCGGCGGCTGCACAAGGCGGGCGACGACGGGCTTTGATGCCGCGGACGGCCGGGACAGGCATGGGAACGGACGCCCTCACGGTTGAGATCACTTCGGCGAATGCGTGCGCGGAATGGGAGGCGTACGTCCGGCGGCACGCGGACGCGACTCTCTTTCATACGATAAAGTGGCGGCGGGCGGTGGAGGAGGCGTTCGGGCACGAGGCGTACTATCTGCGCGCGCGGCGGGGGACGAGGACGGCGGGTGTGCTGCCGCTGTTTCTTGTGCGGAGCGTGGTGGCGGGGCGGCTGCTGGTGAGCGTGCCGTACGGCGTGTACGGCGGGGCGCTGGTGGACGACGACGATGCCGAGGCGGCCGGGGCGCTGCTCGCGGAGACGCAGGGGCTGGCGCGGCGGCTGGGCGTGCGGCAGATCGACATTCGCTCGAAGCGCGCGGTGTGGGGGGAGATGCCGACGATTGCGGAGCGGTACGTGACGTTTCGCAAGCCGTTGCCGGCGGTGGAAGCGGAGGTGCTGGCGGGGCTGCCGCGGAAGGCGCGGGCGGCGGCGCGGCAGGCGCGGGAGCGATATGGGTTGCGCGAGGCGTTCGGCGACGAATACTTGAAGACAGTGTGGTCGCTGTATACGCGGAGCATGCGGCGGCTGGGGTCGCCGAACTATCCATTGCGGTTCTTTGAGCGGCTGATCGCGCAGACGCCGGGTGCGCACGTGGTGTCGGTGATACTGGACGGTGAGGAGGCGGTGGCGGGGCTGGTGTCGTTCGTGTATCGCGGCACGCTGCTGCCGTACTTCGCGGGGTCGGTGGAGCGGGAGCGCGTGCCGGGGACGGGGAACCTGCTGTACGTGACGGCGATGGAGTGGGGCGTGCGGCAGGGGCTCGAAACGTTCGACTTCGGGCGGTCGCGGCGGGGGAACGCCGGGTCGTACGAGTTCAAGCGGAATCAGGGATTCGAGGCGACTTCGCTGGAGTATCAATGCTGGTCGCCGAGCGGCGGGCGTACGGTGAAGCTGACGCCGGACAATCGGGCGCTGGGGGCGGCGGTGCGGTTGTGGCGGCGGCTGCCGCTGGTGGTGACGCGGCCGCTGGGGGCGTGGGTGGCGCGGTCGATCCCGGGGTGAACGATGCGGTTGCTGCTGCTGTATCCGCGCGTGCCGTTTCCGCCGAACAAGGGCGACAAGATTCGTACGTTTGCGGAGATGGCGTATCTGGCGGCGCGGCACGAGGTGTGGTGCGCATGTTTCGTCGATGACCCGCGCGATTGGCGGTGGGTGGCGGAGGTGGAGCGGCGGATTCATCGGGTGGCGGCGATCGAGCTGGGTGTGGGGATGCGTGCGCGGCGCGCGGCGGCGGCGCTGGTGCGCGGGCGGTCGGTGACGGAGACCGTGTACGACGATGCGCGGATGCGCGAGGTGATCGAGCGGTGGAGGCGCGAGGCGGAGTTCGACGCGGTGCTGAGCTTCGGATCGGGGATGGGGCCGCACGGTCTGCGGGCGCGGGCGCAACGGCGGGTGATCGATCTGTGCGACCTGGACAGCGCGAAGTGGGCGGAGTACGGGCGGCGGCGCGGAGGGGCGCGCGGCTGGGTGTATGCGCGCGAAGCGAAGCACGTGGCGCGGATGGAGCGGGAGCTGGCGGAGCAGTATGACGCGGCGGTGCTGGTGACGCGCGAAGAGGCGCGGGCAGCGCAGGTGTGGGGTGCGGCGGCGGCGAAGGTGCACATCATCGGCAATGGTGTGCGGCTGGAGGGCGAGCAGTTGGCTCCGCCGCGGGAGGCGGTGGCGGTGTTCGTCGGGGCGCTGGACTACTGGCCGAATGTGGACGGTGTTTGCTGGTTTGCGGAGGAGGTTTGGCCGGAGGTGCGACGGCGCGTGGCGGGGGCGGAGTGGCGGATCGTCGGGCGGGGCGCGCCGCGGTGCGTGCGGGCGCTGGGGCAGCGGGCGGGGATTCGCGTCGTCGGGGAAGGGGAGGAAGGGGGGGCGTGGTTGCGGAGGGCGCGGGCGGTGGTGGCGCCGCTGCGGGGGGC
>CAZNDQ010000463.1:0-3786 GCA_964571825.1 uncultured Planctomycetales bacterium
AGACCGACACCTTCACCCTCACCTCTCTTGCTGGCAACGTCCTCCGCAGCGAAGCGGATCTCAGCCAGCCCCTTGGCGGCGGCTTTCGCCAGGCCGTTATCGGCAGCGACCTTCGAGGCGGTTCGGTCAGTTTCACACTTATCCCCGAGCCTGCATTCACGCTTCTACTGCTCGGCGGGTTTTCTCTCATCCGCCGCCGTTGACTGCAATTGTTGATCCCGCGCGAAAGGCCGCGCAATGAACGAAAGGAGGCCGACATGACCCCCAGACATCCCGCAACTCGAATCGTCACGCTGATCGCTGCCTGCGTCGCTGCCTCCGTTGAGGCCGCCACCATCGGCGTCATCGGCAACGTCTCCTGGCAGCCCACCCCCGGCGGCGGTGCCGCTACGCGCCTCAATGGAAACGACCTCGAAATCGACAACCGATTGAACCCCATCGTCCGTCTCGACATCGCCGTCGTCGCCTCACAGGGCGACCACCAGGGCGTCTCACAGGTCGTCTACGACCTCGTCAGTCCCGAAGCCAAAGCCAAAGGCTACGTCTTCAACTACGTCAACCCCGAAGGAAATACCGGCGCGTTCCGGGCCAATGCCGGTTTTAACAACACGGGATTCCCCGCAGCTCACAACATCTCCGCACCGGGCTACGCCCCCCCATCCCCTGCTTTGAAGGTTTCCCCAACTACCAGGGCGGCTGGGCCTGGAACAATTCCACCCTGCCGCACCAAGGCGTGACCAGTAGCAACGCGGGCTCTGTCCTCGGCGCCGGCGATTCGCTTCCGCTCACCTGGTCCGGAGACTACGACCCCGTGGCTCCCGGCATTCAGTCCGAAGCCCGTGTCGGCATCGGCCTCGGCGCCAACATCGCCCCGCTCGAGGACCCCAACCTCGGCGGTCAGTCCCTCGGTTTCGGCGCTGACGTGGCCAACGGCGTGGGCGGAGGTGGCGGCGAGTGGTGGTTCCATTCCATCCTCATCAACACCACCAACTGGGACAAGCAAACCTACACCTTCAACATGACCACCACCGCCGGCAACGTCCTGCGCAGCGAGTCAGACCTCAGCCAGCCGCTCGGCGGCGGATATCGGCAGGCTGTCACCGGCGCCGACCTGATTGGCGGATCATTCAGCCTCACCATTATCCCCGAACCCGGAGCCTTTGCTTTGATCCTCCTCGGCGGCCTCACCCTCATCCGCCGCCACTGAATGACTTGTCTGCATGCGCGCTCCCCCGGGCGCACACGAAAGGAGCATTGACATGACTTCCAGACTCCCCACGATGTCCATCACAACCTTGATTCTCACCTGCGCGGCCGCCTCCACTCCCGCCGCCACCATCGGCGTCATCGGCAACGTCTCCTGGCAACCGACCCCCGGCGGCGGCAACGCGACATTGAGCTACGGCACAAACATCGCAATTGACCCCATTTCCAATCCGTACGTCCGCATCGACATCGCCGTTCGTGCGTCGGAGGGCGACCATCAGGGCGTCGCCAACATCGTCTACGACATCACCAGCCCCGAAGCCAAGTCCAAAGGCTACTTTCTCGACGCCGTCAATCCCGAAGGCAACATCGGCGCCTACCGTGCACACTCCGGCTACAACAACATGGTTGGCCCGCCTGCGTTGCACGACATCTCGGCCCCCTCCTATGACTATGCCCAACCCTCTCCACCACTTGCCAATTACGGTGGCGGCTGGGGCTTCCCCAACTCCGGTCTGCCGCATCAGGGCGCGACCAACTCCATTCCTGGCTCGATCTTCGGCGCCGGGGACTCGCTTCCGCTCACCTGGTCCGGCGACCTCGCCCCGACAATCCCCGGCAACCAGACTTACGCCCGCATTGGTGTTGGCCAGGGCGCCTACACGGCTGCCCCCGAAGACCCCGTCCTCGCCGGCGAGTCCCTCGGCTTCGGCTCCGACGTCGCCAACGGCATCGGCGGCGGCGACGGTTCCTGGTGGTTTCACTCGATCTTCATTGAGCTGTTCGGCTGGGACAGGCAGACCTATACCTTTTTTCTGACACCGACCGCCGGTAGCGTGCTCAACAGCAATGCGGACCTCACCCAGCCCCTCGGCGGCGGCTTCCGCCAGGCCGTGGTCGG
Organism: uncultured Planctomycetales bacterium; assembly: GCA_964571825.1. Taxonomy (GTDB): domain Bacteria; phylum Planctomycetota; class Phycisphaerae; order UBA1845; genus CAZNDQ01. Next base: position 2,108 of record CAZNDQ010000463.1, read on the forward strand.
CGGTGATCTTGTCGGCAGCGAAGTCAGCTTCACCCTCATCCCCGAACCGGCGCTCTCATTCGTCCTCCTCGGCGCGCTGACGCTCATACGCCGCCGCTAGCTGACTTGCTTGTTCGCGCGCTCCCCGGCGCGCCATGAAAGGAGACCGACATGCACGCCAGACTTTGCTCGACCGCGATCGCAATCCTCACCGCGCTCTGCTCCTTCGCCTCCGCCCCCGCCGCCACCATCGGCGTCATCGGCAACGCCTCCTGGCAGCCGACCCCTGGTGGCGGCAACGCCACACGCCAGAATGGCAGCAACCTTGTTATCGACCCCTTGTTGAATCCGATCGTCCGCATCGACATCGCCGTCGTCGCCTCTCAGGGCGACCACCTCGGCGTTTCTCAGGTCGTCTGCAATACCGTCAGCCCCGAGGCCAAGGACAAGGGTTACTTTTTCAACCTCATCAATCCCGAAGGCCACGCCGGCATGTTCCGCACCGCCTCCGGCTTCAACAACACGGGCTTCCCGGCTGCGCAAGACATCTCCACGGCGGCCTACGCGGCTCCTATCCCCTGCTTTGAAGACCTCCCCAACTACCAGGGCGGTTGGGGATTCACGAACGGGGGCCTTCCGCACTGGGGTGTCACCGGCGCCAATCCGGGCTCTGTCATCGGCTCCGGCGACACGATTGCGCTCACCTGGTCCGGCGACCTCGCGCCGAACACGCCCGGCATTCAGTCCTTCGGGCGGATGGGCGTTGGCATCGGCGCAAATGTCGCTCCGCCTGAGGATCCCAACCTCGGCGGCCAGCCCCTTGGCTTCGGCGCTGATGTCGCCAACGGCGTCGCCGGCGGCGGCGGCGAGTGGTGGTTTCATTCTCTCCTCATCGATACCACCAACTGGGACAGGCAGACGTATACCTTCCAATTCACCCCCACGGCCGGCAACGTCCTGCGCCTCAACGACGCCTCCGGCAATCCTTTTGACTACAGCCAGCCGCATCCCGGCGGCTTCCGTGAGGCCGTTACAGGCGCCAATCTCTTCGGCGGTTCGGTCCGCTTGACCCTCATCCCTGAACCCGCGTTGTCCCTTGTCCTGTTCGGCGCGCTGACCCTCATCCGCCGCCGCTAGCCGAATGTTTTTTCCCGCGTGCCTGCGCGCACGGAAAGGAGCACCGACATGATTTCCAGATTCGCCGCGATTCTGATCGCCGCCTTGATCTTCGCCTGCACAATCGCCACGGCCGAAGCCGCCACCATCCGTGTCATCGGCAACGTCTCCTGGCAGCCCTCCCCCGGCGGTGGCGCCGCCACGCGCATTCACAGTGGACCCGGTGGGCATCTCAACCTCGACAACTCGCTCAATCCTCTCGTCCGCATCGAAATCGCCGTGCGCGTCTCCGAGGGCGACAATCAGGGCCTCTCCCAGGTGATCTACGACATCGTCAGCCCCGAGGCCAAAGCAAAGGGATACTTTTTCTCCCCAATGCAAAGAACGAACTCCGGGTACAACAACATGGGCGGGCCCACCGTGGTGCACGACATTTCCGCCCCGATGTACGAAGCGGCCCAACCCTGCCCGCCGCCCGCCAACTACGGCGGTGGCTGGGGCTTTACCAACTCCAACCTGCCGCACGGCGGCAACAACGGCGTCAATCCCGGCACCATCCTCGGCGCCGGCGACTCGCTCCCGCT
>CAZNDQ010000464.1:0-3781 GCA_964571825.1 uncultured Planctomycetales bacterium
CAGCACGCCGAAACGTGCCCGCTCGGCTGTATTCCGCATTCCGCATTCCGCATTTGTCTTGCCGCCCACTAGCCACTAGCCACTTCTGCTGGTACAACCCGCGCTATGAGCGATCTCAAGTACCGCCGGGTCGTGCTCAAGATCAGCGGCGAGGGTCTCTGCAACTCGGGCTCCAGCGGCCTCGACGGGCCCGCCCTGCACGACATCTCGCAGGAGATACTCTACGTCGCTGAACTCGGTGCCCAGGTCGTGGTCGTGGTCGGCGGCGGAAACTTCATCCGGGGCACCAAGCTCGCCGCCGAAGCCGGCATCCACGAGGCCACCGCTCACTACATGGGCATGCTCGCCACCGCCATCAATGCCCTCGCCCTGCAGGAGACGCTCGAATCCCTCGGCGCCCAGACGCGCGTCATGAGTGCCATCTCCATGGACCGCGTCTGCGAGCCGTTCATCCGCCGCCGTTGCATCCGCCACCTGGAAAAGGACCGCGTCGTCATCCTCGCCTCCGGCACCGGCAACCCCTTCGTCACCACCGACACCTGTGCGGCCCAGCGCGCCGTCGAGCTGAACGCCGAGGCGGTGCTCAAGGCCACCAAGGTCGATGGCGTCTACACGGCCGACCCCGAAAAGGACCCCTCCGCACGGTTCCGCCCGCACCTTACCTACGACCAGGTGATCAACGACCGCCTCGCCGTCATGGACCTCAGCGCCGTCGACCTCTGCCAGCAACATCGCATCCCCATCCTCGTCTTCAACCTGCGCAAGCAGGGCAACATGCGTGCCGCCATCCTCGGCGAAAAGGTCGGCACGCTGATTGCGGGATAACCTGCGCAACCTACGTGCGGTGATCATGGCTCGATACGCTATTGCTGCGCCTGAAATGCCTGCCCGAATCGCCCCGCCAGCGCCGCCGAATCCACGCCGCTCGCCGCGAACGTCAGCGATCGTGTCGTCAGCCCGGTCGGCTCGATCGTCACCGTCAACCGGTCGTCCGGCAGCGCACGCGGCAGGCGGTCCGCCCACTCCACGAGGATTACCCCGCCGTCCGCGCGCATCTCCTCGATCCCCAACTCGACCGCCTCGCGCGTCCGCTCCAGCCGGTACAGATCGAGGTGATACAGATGAAGCCGCCCCTCGTATTCGCGCACCAGCACAAACGTCGGGCTCGCCACGCGCCGCGTATCGACCACCCCCGCCCCCTCGGCCGCACCCTTGACGAACATCGTCTTGCCCGCGCCGAGCGGCCCGATCAATCCGACCACGTCCCCCGCGCGCAGCACCGCCCCCAGCCGCCGCCCCGACGCCTGCGTCTCCTCCACACTCGTCGTCTCGATTCGCACCGGTCCCGCGCCCACATTCGCCTCCACCGCCACGATGATTCGTGCGCCGTCATGCTGACTGCAGCGAAGGTTATCGAATCGCACTGTCCGCCCAGCACGCCACGCCTCGCTCGCCACCGCGCCTCCGCCCACCGACCGGCTCCAAACCCGCCGACGTAGCCGCTCTTCCGTGTGCCACTGCTTCCAGCAGTGCGGCCGCCACGGCCTCTTCAATCTTCACCTCATTCCCGACCACGCATCGATACGCGATCGCCCTCTTCTATTCCGCATTCCGCATTCCGCAATCCGCATTTCCTCCGTCATTCCGCCCCGCGAAAATGCTCGTACCCGCGCGGCTCCAGCACACTCGTGCCGCCCCCCGCCTCGCGCAGCCGCATCCCCGCTCCCGCGACAATCGTCCCCACCCGCGTCACCGCCACACCCAGTTCCGGCAAACTCGCCTCCGGCGCCGCCACGATCAGCAGCTCGTAATCTTCTCCGTCGCTCAGCGCGTGCTCCCGTGCGCTCTGCCTGTCGCGCTGCGCCGCCTCCCGCGCCGCCGCCGACGTCGCTCCATCCACCCCGGCCGCCTCCAGCTCCGCACCGACGCCGCTGGCCGTACAGAGCCGGTGCAGGTCCAGCGACAGCCCATCGCTGAGGTCCATCATCGCATGTAATTGCTCCCCCAGCGCCTCCGCCAGCCGCAGCGCCTCGCGCACCCGCGGCGCAAAGTCAAGGTGCCGACCCGCCAGGCTCCCTCCCAGCGCTCCCGTCACGTAGATCGCATCGCCTGCCCGTGCACCGTCGCGCCGAACCGGTCCCCGCGCCGTCCCCGTCTCCGCCAGCATCGCCACGTCGATGACCAGAGGGTGCGCCCAGCTCGTCGTGTCCCCGCCGGCGATCCCACAGCCGAAATCCGCCCCCGTGCTCACCATCGCCGCGAACATCCGCTCGACCGCTGCCGGCGACATCGACTCCGGCAGCCCCAGCGACACCGTCGCCGCCACCGGCTGCGCCGCCATCGCTGCGCAGTCGCTCAGCGAGCAGGCGATCGCCTTCCGCCCCATCTGCTCCGGCGAGTGTACCCGCGAATCGAAGTGCACCCCGTCCAGCAGCATGTCCGCCGTGAGCAGCACCGACCCGCCGCCCACGCGCACCACCGCCATGTCGTCGCCGATCCCCAGCGGCACGCGCTGCGCATCGCGCGCCGCCGCGCGACGAAAACGCTCGACCAGCGCTAACTCACCGCGAGGCTCACTCATCGCTGCTCACCCGGCAACACTATAGCGTTTTATGTCCCCGCGGGATGTGCCTCGCTCGGCGCCGCCGCCAGCACCTCCACCTCCGTGTCCGGCTCCAGCACCAGCGTCGTGATCTCGCCGTCATCCTTGCGCAGTTGCAGCCGTTGCAGGCGCAGCCGCCCGCCACGCGCATGTGCATACCAGCTCCCCGTGGACTGCTCGAACAGCTTGACCACCGTCCCCTCGACCTCCACTGCCCAGTCCCGATCTCGCCCGTCGATGTGCTGCCGCGCGCGTACCCGTGCCCCCGGCCGCACTTCCTGTTGCAGGCTCACTTGTTGCGCCCCCACATCTTCAGGTGCTTCCTCAACTGCGCTTCGTTCATCGGATGATGTCCCGCCCCCGCCCCCGTCCCGTCGTATGGCATCAGCTTGACCATTTCCAGCGACGGCTGCTCCAACAGATAGTACGACCGCTCCGGATAGTGTGCCATCAGCGCCCGATTCTGCTCGTCGCCCAGGTTTCGCGCATACAGTACATCGTCCTTCAGATCAGGCGACATCGTGTAGAACCCCGCGCCGTACCAGTCGATCCCGACCCCCCCGCGGTCGTGCGGTGAATCCATGAACACCACAGCGTTGTGAATGCCCATCTCGCGCACCGCCCGGTGCGGCCGTGTTGTCGCCGGCCACAGATCATCATCGTGATACTGCAGGATCTCCGGCACTTCCGTATACAGAGCCCCTGCCGCCAGCAGCACCAGCATCCAACCCATCACCGCGCGCGAGAGCCCGGGCCCGCCACGCACGCCAACCCCTCGCAACGCCGCGCGAAACCCGCGCCGCACCACCAGAAGCCCGACGAGGGTCAGGATCAGGTATGCGGGAAGCGCCTCGGACCAATAACGCGGACCATACAGTTCCCACCCGCCGTAGTGATAGAAAAAGTAGCCCCCTGCCATCAGCAGCGGAAACACCAGCAGTGCCGCCGCGCGCCGCCGATACCGCACCGCCGCCAGCGGCAGTGCCAGCAATGCCAGCGTCGCGCTCGGCCAGCCCATCATCGCCTCGCCCAGCAACTGCACCCGCATCCGCAACGTAGCGACTGCGTCCTGCGGCGAAAACCCCATGTCACCTTCGAGATACTGCCCCCGGTCCTCGCCGAACCCGATCCGGTCATACGGCGACCACTTCTCGAACGGCGCCACCCGCGCATCGCCTG
>CAZNDQ010000465.1:0-3779 GCA_964571825.1 uncultured Planctomycetales bacterium
TTCTCGGACGACACCCCCAGCAGCAGCACCGCCCGCTCAAAATGTCGCACCGCACGCCGCTGCCACAGCCGCTCCACCGCGATCGAATCGTGCATCCGCTGCACGCCAAACTGCACCTCCGCCGGCAGCTTCCCCTCCCACAACAGCCCGTCCAGCAGCGCCAGCGCCGCCTCGTTCTCCCCGTGGCGCCGCAGCAGAAACGCCAGCACGCACTCCGCAAACGGCTGCTGATACACGCTGAACCGCCCCTCCGCGATCGCCGCCCCGAGCTGCGTCGCCAGCGCCAGTTCCCGCTCCGCCTGGTTCTCCTCGCCGCGCGCCTCCGGCAGCCACCGGCTCACGTACTGCATCATGCGCTGCACCCGCGGCTCCGGCGGCAGGATCGACGTCTCCTCCCGCGCCACCCACGATGCCCGCAGACACAGCCACCCCCGCGCCTCCTCCGACCGCTGCATCCGGTCGTAACAGTTCAGTGCCAGCGCATACCGCGTCAGCGCCGGAATGTCGCGCTGGTCCGCTTCAGGCTCGACCGCCGTCTCCGGCTCCAACGGCCGGTCCTCCAGCACCCCCCGCACGAAGTCCGGCGGCAATACCACCCCCTCGTCAAAATCCGTCAGATACCCCGAATACAGACACGACGGACATGTCGAGACGCGATAGAACTCCGGCTGCGGCCCGATCGCCCGCGCGAACAGGTCCCCGTCCACCCCCTCGTACGTGTTCTCCACCACCACCGCCAGCGCGCGAAACTTCGACGTGCACACCGGGCACCGCACCTCCACCCGCCCGATCTGTGACGGCAGCCGCTCCTCCGCCCCTTCAACCCGCGCCGCGCCGCGCGCGGACATCACCACCGCCGTCGCCGCGCAAAAACAAACGCAGGCGCCCGTCGGACGCCTGCGCCGCTCATTCGACGTTCGCCTGTTCATCTCACCTCAACTGCGCATCCGCCGCAGCGCCAGCACGCCTACGGCCAGCAGCACGATCAGCGTTGGCGGCTCGGGAATGAGCACGTCGTTCAGATGCTCGCCGCTCGCCGCCACCGACCCCTGCATCGCCGCCATCGACGCCTCGAACACCGGGTCCGCCAGATACGAAAAGTCCGGCGCCTCGCCCGCCAGCAGCGCCTTAACCATCGTCGCCTCCAGCAGGTCGTTGACGTCGTCCGCGCTCAGCGTCTCGCCCCCATACGCCCGCTCCAGCAGGTCGTCGATCACCTTCTGCGTCTCGATCTCCTTCGTCGCCCGCGCCGAGAACTTCGTGAACGGGTTGTCCAGCCCCGCCGATGCCCACAGCGGCTCCGTGATCGCCGCCAGCCCGTCCGCGACGACGTTCCCCGAGAGGTTGATCGGCCCGATGTCGAAGTCCAGCGTCCCCCCGTCCACCAGCGTGTACCCGTCCGTCGTGTAGTCGCCGCGATGCGTCGCGTTCAGCGTGTAATCGTAAAACCCCAGCGCGTTGATGTTCAGCGACGTCGTCAATCCGAACTGGGCGTTTTGGATCGAGAAATCCTGAAAGCCCGTGTTCACGTTCACCGAGTAATTGACGATCTGCGGCGTCGTGATCTGCAAGTCCGCACTCGGCAACCCACGCTTCGAATACGCCGCAACGATGTCCAACTGCCCCGAGTTGACCGTCAGCGCCGCCACGCCCAGATCAATCGAGTTCGGCCGCCCGAACGCATCCGGCCCGAACGTCCGCCGGAAGTCCAGCAGATGCCCCTGTATGAACGGCTCATAGCTGATCGCGAATTGCCCGTTCCGCGTCGCGCTCGGCGCAGTCGGTGCCGACAGCCGCGACAGCCCCCGCAGGATCTGACTGTAAAAGTCATTGTCCGCCCGCGCGCTCGACGGCCCCGCGACCACCGCCAGCACCGCCGCCACGCCCATCCATCCCTGTATGCGCTTCATCTCGCTTGTGCCTCCCTGGGCAGCCACGATACATCTCGTCCGTTCGGACACCGGCCGATCGCCCGACCCGCGCCTCCGATCCCAAGCAACATCGGCCGTTCTCCCCGCCCAGCCCATATTCTCACCGCCCGCAGGCGGCTGGCAAGGCCCCCATCCCGCAGGAACCGCCCAAAAAAGCCGGCCTACCGCCCCGTGCTCACCTCCTGCAGGAAATGCGCGGCCGTCCGCATCCCCGCCTCGAAGTCTCGCAGGTGGAAAAACTCGTTCGGCCCATGCGCATTGCAGTTCGGCATGCAGAATCCCATCATGATGCAGTCCGCCCCCAGAACCTGCTTGAACAGCGCCAAGATCGGCAGCGTCCCGCCCTCCCGCATGAACACCGGCTTGACCCCGAACGCCGCCGCCACCGCCCGCTCGGCCGCCTTCATCCCCGGCGAATCCAGCGGTGCAACATACGCCGGCGCGGCCGCGTGGTTCATGATTTCCAGCCGCACCCCCGCCGGACACGCCGCCCGCACCGCCGCATCGAACAGCTCGCTCACCCGCTGCGGGTCCTGGTTCGGCACGATCCGCATCGACACCTTCGCCATCGCGTGCGACGGGATGATCGTGCTGCTCCCCTCGCCCGTATACCCGCTCAGCAGCCCGTTCACGTCCAGCGTCGGCCGCACCGACCGCCGCTCCGTCGTCGTCCACCCGTTTTCACCGACCGCCGCCGGGCTCCCCAGCTCCTCCAGATACGCTTTCTCGTCCAGCGGCAGCGCCCGCAGCCGCGCCCGCTCCTCCATCGCCGGTTCTTCCACGTCGTCATAGAAGCCCGGAATCGTCACCCGGCAATTCTCATCCCGCAGCCGCGCCAGGATCGTCGCCAGCGCGTTCGCCGGGTTGACGATCGTCCCCCCGAACGAGCCGCTGTGCAGGTTCTGCTTCGGCCCGTAGACGCGGATCTCCTTGTACACCAGCCCCCGCGTCCCGTACGTGATCGCCGGCAGGCCCGCCCGGAACTGCGGCGTATCCGAGATCGCCACGTAGTCGCACGCCAGCCGCGCCGCATTCGCCTTGACGAACGCGTCCAGCGACTTCGACCCCACCTCCTCCTCGCCTTCGATCAGGAACTTCACCCGCGTCGGCACCTTCCCCATCGCCTTCATCCACGCCTCCACGGCGAAGATGTGTGTCAGCATCTGACCCTTGTCATCCGCCGCCCCGCGCGCAAACACCGTCCCATCGCGCACCGTCGGCTCAAACGGCGGCGAATGCCATAGCGACAGGTCCCCCTCCGGCTGCACGTCGTAGTGGCCGTACACCAGCACCGTCGGCCCGCTGTCCGCCGGACCCGAGTCCGCCAACACCACCGGATGACCGGCCGTCGAGATGATCTCCGCGCGCAGCCCCGCCAATTCCAGATACCGCGCCACCAGCTCCGCTGCCCGGCGAATATCCTCGTTGTGCGCCGACTGCGCCGAGATCGACGGCACCGCCAGCAACTCCATCAGCCGCCCGCGAAACGTCTCGCGCTGTTCATCGAGATACTCCAGGACCGGTTTCATGATGTGTGTGCCCTCTTTTGATTTGACGCCGCCTCGGGCCCTATCGAACCGGCGTGCGCCCGCACATTACTCCGGGCGATCTACCCTCACAAGCGCAATTCCGGACAAAACTGTGATGAATCAGCCTGCGTGGAACGAATCAAGTGTCGCTCCAATCCAACTGCACTGGCCGAAACGCCTCACGACACCCGCCAACGCCTCCACGCGGCCTGCGGGCCGCCCGCGCAGCGCGGCCGACTGCTCTCCTGATCACCTGTTCTGACTTGCAGGCGAGGAGGCGAGCCGGGGCTCGATGGAGCGAGCACGACGCGAGCGACGA
>CAZNDQ010000466.1:0-3772 GCA_964571825.1 uncultured Planctomycetales bacterium
TATCTGGCCGTCGGGCCGATGTTCCCCTCATCGACGAAGCCGCAGGACGAGGTCCCGGGCCCCGACCTGCTCGCGCACGCGGTCGCGCGCACCGAGCTGCCCGTCGTTTGCATCGGCGGGATCGGCGCCGAGAACATCGGGCAGGTCCTGTCGTGCGGCGCAACGTGCATCGCGGTCTGCTCAGCCGTGCTGGGGTCAGTTGATCCGGCGAGGGCCACGTCACACCTTCGCGCGCAGTTCCCGTCACGGAGGTAGGCGCCGGCTTGCGGCGCGGCGCTCGCACATCACAGTTCAAGGACGCGAAAACATGCGCGTGTGAGATCGCGGGCCGAGCGGGTTACAGACAGGGAGAGAAAAACCGGACCTGCGGGTTAGCCGCACTATCGGACCGGCTGCGCGCCGGGCACGGCCAAGCGGGTAGAATGTGTCCAGAGGAGAGGCCTTTCTGGACACGACCCGTCCCAGCCTGCTGCTGCGCCTGCGCGACCGCCGCGATGCGGCGGCGTGGCGGACGTTCGACGAAATCTACCGGCCGATGCTGCAGCGGTTTGCGCTGGCCTGCGGGCTGGGTCACGCCGACGCGGAGGACATCGTGCAGCAGTGTCTGCTGGCAGTCGGCGAGCACATCGAGAACTTCGAGTACGACCCGACGCGCGGGCGGTTCAAGTCGTGGCTGCGGACGATGGTGAACAACCGGGTGCGCAACCTGCTGCGCGACCGGCGGAACGATCGGGGCGACCCGGCCGCAATGGCGGGGATCGCCGCGCGGGAGACGGCGCCCGAGGAGGTGTTCGACCGGCTGTGGTTGCAAGAGCATCTGTGGCACTGTCTGCGGCTGGTGCAGGGGGAGGTGGAGGCGACGACGTACGAGGCGTTCGTACGGTACGTGATCGAAGAGCGGTCCGTGGAGGAAGTGTGCGCAGAACTGGGGATCAGGCCGAACCTGTTGTACACGATCAAGTGGCGGGTGACGGAGCGGATCGCGGGCAAGATGTCGGAACTGCTGGGTGATGAAGACTGAGCGGGCTGAACAATGCCTGAGCGATTCCGACCTGCGGTGTTTCCACGCGCGGGAGACGGATGTGGCGGAGGCGGCGCGGATCGAGGCGCATCTGGCGAGCTGTGCGCGATGCTCGGCGCGCGACGCGGAGATGGTCTCGCGGCACGAATCATGGGTAAGCCGGCTGCGCATCGCGGGGGTGCCGAGCCGAGCGGAGCGCGATAGCGATGTGGCTCGCGCCGTGCCGGTGCCGGCGGGGGGCATCGCGGGCTACGAGCTGCTGGAGGAGGTCAGCCGCGGGGGTCAGGGGATCGTCTATCGCGCGCGGCAGGCGTCGACGAAGCGCGAGGTGGCGGTGAAGGTGTTGCGCGAGGGGCCGTTCGCGTCGCTGGGGGCGCGGCGGCGGTTCGAGCGCGAGATCGAGCTGGCGGCGGGTCTGCGACACCCGAACATCGTCGCGGTGTTCGACTCGGGGACGACGGCTGACGGACGGCAGTATTGCGCGATGGACTACATCGCGGGGGCGCGGCTGGACCGCCACGTGCGGGACGCGGGGCTGTCGCTGCGCGAGGTGCTGGGGCTTGCGGCCAAGGTGTGCGAGGCGGTGAACCACGCGCACCAGCGGGGCGTGATCCACCGCGATCTGAAACCGTCAAACATCCTGGTGGACGCCGGCGGCGAGCCGCGGATTCTCGATTTCGGGCTGGCGAAACAACTGGGCGACGCGGCGGAGAGCCGGGCGCTGACGACGGTGGAGGGGGCAGCCGGGACGCTGCCGTACCTCTCGCCGGAACAGGCGATGGGGCGCACCGACGAGGTGGACGTGCGCAGCGACGTCTATGCGCTGGGCGTGATTCTGTACGAGCTGCTGACAGGGCGGTTTCCGTACGCGGTCGAGGGAGAGATGTCTGCGGTGCTGCGGAACATCGCGGAGCGCGAGCCGCGGCGGCTGCGGCGCGAGGAAGCCGGGCCGTCGGGCGCGCTGGACGACGAGATCGAGACGATTGTGCTCAAGGCGCTGGCGAAGGAGCGCGACCGGCGCTATCAGACGGCCGGGGAGCTGGCGCGAGACCTGCGGCACTATCTGGCGGGCGAGCCGATCGAGGCGCGGCGCGACAGCCATTGGTACGTGTTGCGCAAGGCGCTGCGGCGGCACCGCGTCGCGGCGGCGGTGGCGCTGTCTTTCGTGCTGCTGACATCGGGGGCGGCGGTGGCGCTGGGCGTGATGTATCGGCGCCAGGGCCGGCTGCTGCGTGAGGTTGAGCTGCAGCGGAATGCGGCGCAGACTGCGGAGGCAACGGCGCAGGATCGATTCAGTGATTTGCGCGCGCTGGCCACAGAAGTCATCTTTCAGTTCGACGAGAAGATTCGTAATGTCCCGGGCACGACACCGGCGCGTGAGTTCCTCGTCCGGAGCGGTTTGGCGTATCTGGATCGGTTGGCGGAGGCGGCGGCGGTCGACGACGTGAGAATGCGCGTGGAACTGGGCGCCGCGTATTTCAAGCTGGGGGACGTGCAGGGCGACCCGGACCTGCCGAATCTGGGCGACCCGGCCGGGGCGCTGGCAAGCTATGAGCGGGGTCTGCCGTATGTCGAAGAAGCGGCCGCGAGCGCCCCGTCGAGCATTCCGTCGCAGGTGTCACTGGCGGTGGCGTACAACCGGACGGCGAACGTGCTGTCGAGCCTGCGGCGGCGTGAAGAGGCGCAGGCGTATCGGGAGAAGGCGAAAGCGGTGTTGGAGCGCGCGCTGCGCGACCACCCGGACGATCCGGCGCTGCTGACCAACCTGGCCTATCACGAGAACCTGGCCGCGGAGGCGCTGGGGCGGGCCGGTCGATACGACGAGGCGATCGCCAAACAACGGGCGATCCTGGAGACAATGCGGTCGTTGGCCGCGCGCGCGCCGGACGATGCCGCGACATTGCGGGAACTGGCGGTGTGTCACGACAAAATCGGTCGGCTGCTGACGGCGCAGGGCAAGCTGGACGAGGCGATGCAGGAGCACCTTGTGTTTGTAGAGGTGACGGAGCGTGTGGTGGAAATGGCGCCGGAGATGACGCCGGCTCGGCGGAACCTGGCGCTGGGCTACGAGCGCGTGGGATACCTGCATCAGCAGCAGGGACGGGCGGAGGCGGCGTTGGCGTGGTTCGAACGGTCGCTGGGGATGACGGCCGAGATCCGCGAGGCGGACCGGTACAACACCATGGCGCTGGCCGACTTGGCGTCGGCGCACTGCCGGGTGGGAGAAGCGCAACTGTCTCTCGGGCTGCGCACGGAGGCGCGGGTCAGCTTCGAGCGGTACGCCGCGACGTCCGAGGAGTTGGTGCGCGTCCGGCCGGACAGTGACGCGGCGCTCCGGGACCGCGCGGTGGCGCCGTACAAACTGGCGGAGTATCACCGGGCGTGCGCCGGGGATGACTCGCTGCCGCGCGAGACGCGGGCACGGCACTGGGACGCGGCGCGGGAGCAGCTTCGCGTTTGCCTGGCGCGGTTCGAGGAGATGCGCGAGCGCGGGCTGCTGTGGCTGAGCGATCAGGGCGTGCCGAACGAGTTGGCGGCGGAGATCGAAACCTGTGGACGGGAGCTGGCGGCACTCGGCGCGGATCGGGACGTTGAGGTGCCGTAGCAGGAACTGACGTTACACTCGGGGGCGGCCTGTCGCGCGCGGGTGGATCATCCCATCGCGCTTTCGTAGACCTCTCGGCACTTTCGCGCCGAATCCTCCCAGCGCAACTTGCGCACTTCGAAGGTGCCGTGGTGGCGCAGCGTCAG
>CAZNDQ010000467.1:0-3748 GCA_964571825.1 uncultured Planctomycetales bacterium
GCGCCATCCGCCAGCACCTCCGCCTCTCTGCCGAAGGACACGACTGCTTCTACTTCATCGCCAACTACCACGCCCTCACCAGCCTCTCAGACGGGCCCAAAGTTGCCGAACTCACCCACGAGGTCGCCCTCGCCTATCTCGCCCTCGGCCTCGACCCCCAGCGCGCCGTCTTCTGGCGCCAAACTGATGTCCCCGAAGTCACTGAACTCGCCTGGATCCTCTCCTGCGTCACGCCAATGGGCCTGCTGCAACGCTGTGTTTCATACAAGGACAAAATCGCCCAGGGCCTCTTGCCCAACCACGGCCTTTTCGCCTACCCCGTCCTCCAGGCCGCCGACATCCTCATTTTCCGCCCCCACCTCGTCCCGGTCGGCGAAGACCAGCGGCAGCACATCGAGGTCACGCAGGACATCCAGGGCAAGTTCAACTCCCTCTACGGCGAAATCCTCCGCCGCCCTGAGCCCTACATCCTCCCCGAGGTCGCCGTCGTCCCCGGCATCGACGGCCGCAAGATGTCAAAGAGCTATGACAACACGATCGACCTCTTTGGCCCGGAAAAGGAAGCCCGAAAGCGCATCATGAGCATCGTCACCGACAGCACCCCCGTCGAAGCCCCCAAGGACCCCGACAGGTGCAACGTTTTTGCCCTGCTCAAGCTGCTTGCCTCGCGCAACGAACTCGCCGACTGGGACGCCCGCTATCGCCGCGGCGGCATGGGGTATGGCGAATCCAAGAAGCGCGTCTTCGAGTTGTTCATCGAACAGTTCGGGCCCGCGCGGCAGCGCTACGAGCAACTCCGCACCGACACCGCGCGCGTCAACGCCGTTCTCGCCGACGGCGCGCGCCGCGCACGAGAAGTCGCGCGCATGGTAATGGACCACGTCCGCCGCGCCACCGGACTCACCACCGTCGAAACCGCGAAGATATGACGATCAGGGAATGGGTGCCGGCGCCGTGACCGGATCGGCCGCTTCACGAGCTTGCGCCGACGTCAGCAACGACCAAGTCACCTGTGGATCGTCCGCGAAGTCCTCTTCCTCCCCCGTATTCCACGCGTTCGTAATGATCACCCACTCATCGGCCGGGTCGTCCGTCCCTTTGCTCACCCGAATCACCTCTCGCGCCGGCACATCGAAGTAGTGGTTCATCAGGTTCAGCTTGTCTGCCTCAAAGACAAAGTACTCCTCCACCTCGCTCCGCAGCCGCTCGATGATCCGCTTCGCCCCCTCCTTCATGATCTCCGTCGGCGCCACCCGCCGCCCCCGCCGCCGCGACGCCAGCTCGATCACGTCATACAGCGGATTGATCTTGTGACCGCAGTAGTACACCACCCGAGCGTCCTGCCGGCCGTCATCAGCCCATGTGATCCGGTCGTTCTCTCCGATCCGCATACGGTCCAGCGCGTTTGCCAGGTGCAGCGCCTCCCGCCCGAATTCGCTCCGCCCCAGCGCCGACCAGCTCCACACGAAACAAACCGCAAAGGCCCCGCTCAGCACCGCCAGCGAAGCCGCACGCCGCTCGCGCAGATACAGCAGCGTCGCCGCGATCACGCCCCCCAGCCCCACCGGCGCCGCCAGCCGCAGCACCCATGACCATTTCATCGACCATGCCTGCATGTAAACGCCGAAGCCGATCGCCGCCACGAGAAACACGCCGAGAACTGCCGCTCCGACTCGTCGCTCGATCACCGCCGGCCACCGCCGCGGACCGAAAAACATCCGCTCGATCACCGGCGCCAGCAGCAGTGCCAGCCCCGGGACTGTCGCCAGCATGTAGTGCGGTCGCTTGAACGACGACGTGCTCAGAAAAACAACCTGCACCAGCACCCACGTCAGCGCAAACAGCAGCCCCGCCCGCTCACGCCGGAACACCCGCCGTAGCGGCGCCGCCAGCGCCTCCGGCACCGACAGGCAGAACGGCGCCGTCAGCGCGAAAACCAGCGGCAGGTAGTAGTACCACGCCTTCGGCCGCTCGGTCAGTTCACCCGAATACCGGTCCAGAAACTCCGTCCGCCACAGCTCCAGCGCATTCGGCTCATGCAGGTACACGTAGATCGGCCACGGCAGAAAGATCACCGCGAAGATCGCCGCCCCCTGCAATACTTGCAGTCGACGCAGCCCGCGCAGTTGATCCATCAGCGCCGCGCCGAAACCCGCACGCCCCGCCGCGTCGCTCGTCTCCTCCGCCCCCAGCGCCCGGGCTAGCGGCACCGTCAGCAGCCAGTACACGAACAGCACCAGCCCCACCGTCGCCAGCGGCAGCGGCGCCTTGGCCAGCATCGCCAATGCAAAGCACACGTAAAACCCGTAAAGGTACCGCCGCGGCGCTCCCGGCCGCGCCCCCACCCAGAACAGCGCCAGCGACGCCGTGCACAGCAGCGTCAGCAGCATCTCCGTTTGCGCATTGCGCGCGTAGAACATCGTTGCCCCGCAGCTGGCGGTAATCACCGCCGCCACCATCGCCGCGCGCTGCCCGTACATCCGCCGCGCCAGCCAGAACACCACCAGCACCGTCAGAAATCCCGCGGCCGCCGACGGAAACCGCGCCGCCGATACACTCACCGGTGGAGTCAGTTCTGGTGGATCGACCAGGAAGGACGACAGCGCCGCCAGCCAAAACTGCAGCGGCGGCTTCTGGATAAACGGAACGTCATTCAGATAGGGAATCAGCCAGTCGCCTGTCTGCCGCATTTGCCGCGCCGACTGCGCCACGATTGCTTCGTGGTCACCCAGCGGCGGGCCGGATGAAAGCCCGACAAAACACGTAAACGCCGCCATTCCGATGACGATCAGTGTCGCCAGCGGACCCGACAGCGCCGCGCGCTCCGGCGAAGCTCCATCCTCCGAACGCAAGTCGATTTCCATAGGCTACGGAACCCCGGACATGGAACTGTTCGGCGCGAAACCCACGCACCCACAGGCGACCTGCCCTTGCCTCGACAGAATAGCACGCCAATTGAGGATCAACAACGAACGAGGGGATGCCCGGCAACCTGCGCGCGTCACTGCATGCCTCCGCACGCTGGCGCACGGCGCGGAGAATCAGGCGGTTGCCGTTTCGAGAAGACCCGCCTTGTGCAGCACGCGCTCGGCCGCAACCTGATCGACGTACTTCTCGTCAGCGAACACGATCTCGACCTGTGCGATCGGACGGCTCGACCACTGCACGTGGTGTACGCCCGGCAGCCGCGCGAGCTGCTTGTCCAGTTCGATGCGGCGGTCCACCGACAAAGCAGCAGTCTGAAATGTCAGACGCCCCTGCATGGATGGCGCTCCTGTGCAAGTTGTGCTCTGGCTGGATCGGCCTCTTCCCTGGCCGCGGATGCCGCTCCCTCGACAGGTGTAGTATACACCAAAACCCATCGCAAGGCGATCCGCGCCGACCGTCCGGCCACCTGGTGTCATAACGACCTGTCCGCACAGCAGGTTAAGGAAAATCGTTCGCCAGCGGCATTCGCGAGTAAACCTTCTCGCGCCCTCCGCAATCGTACCCACACCTCTGCCGTACATCCCCCCTTCGCTCGCCCTGCCGCGCCGCCCACAAACTCATTATTCTACTGGGTTTACATATTCAGCCTGGCCCTCCGTTCTCTGCCGTGGTACCATAGCGGTCAGGGGTCGGGTGCCCCACATTCCCACACGGGGGTCTCACGTTGCTGAATCTTCCGTTAATTCTCGTTTATCTGCTTGTAGCAGCCTATCACAGCATCCTGTCGTCGGCCGACCGACCCACCGCTCCCATCGACCCC
>CAZNDQ010000468.1:0-3744 GCA_964571825.1 uncultured Planctomycetales bacterium
CCCTGCACGAGCTCCGCGATCTGGGCAACACGGTGCTCGTCGTCGAGCACGATGAGGACATGATTGCCGCGGCCGATCATCTGATTGACATGGGCCCCGGTGCGGGCTCGCACGGCGGCGAGATCATTGCGCAGGGCACGCCGACGGAGGTGTTCAATGTCGAGCGATCGCTGACCGGGCGCTACATGACGGGCAAGGCGCGCATCCCGTTACCGCAGGAGCGGCGCGAGATTGAACGCGGCAACGGTCTGGAGATCAAGGGCGCGCGAGAGAACAACCTGCGCGACATCGACGTACGATTCCCTCTCGGCTGCTTCGTCTGCGTCACGGGCGTGTCTGGGAGCGGCAAAAGCAGTCTGGTGATGCAAACGCTGGTGCCGGCATTGCGGCGCGTGCTGCACGGCGCGCGGGAAAAGCCGGGCGACCACGACCGCATCACGGGCACGTCGCGCATCGACCGCATCGTGGTCATCGACCAGACGCCGATCGGGCGCACGCCGCGGAGCAACCCGGCCACGTACACCGGCGTGGCGGACCTGGTGCGGCAGGTGTTTGCCAAGACGCGCGAGGCGAAGCTGCGCGGCTACGGGGCGGGGCGATTCAGCTTTAACGTGCGCGGCGGGCGCTGTGAGGAGTGCCAGGGACAGGGGACGCGGCGGATTGAAATGCACTTTCTGCCCGACGTGTACGTCGAATGCGAATCGTGCTCGGGCAAGCGGTTCAACCGGGAGACGCTGGAAATCCGCTATCGCGGCAAGAGCATAGCCGACGTGTTCGAGATGCGGGTGGAGGAGGCGATTCCGTTTTTCGACGGGTTCGCGCGGATTCGCGCGCAGTTGCAGACGCTCAGTGACGTCGGGCTGCGCTACATCACGCTTGGGCAGTCGTCGACGACACTCTCGGGTGGCGAGGCGCAGCGCGTCAAGCTCGCGGCCGAACTGGGCAAGCCGGGCAGCGGCCACACGCTCTACGTGATGGACGAGCCGACGACGGGGCTGCACCTGGCGGACATCCACAATCTGCTTAACGTGCTCAATCGCCTGGTGGAGTTGAACAACACGGTCCTTGTCATCGAGCACAACCTTGACGTGATCAAGATGGCCGACTGGGTGATCGACCTCGGCCCGGAAGGCGGCGAGTCCGGTGGGAGGCTGATCGCGGCGGGCACACCGGAGCAGATCGCGGCCTGTGCGGAGAGCCACACCGGGCGGTTTCTGCGACCCAAACTGTCCAAACCGGCCTGAACAGATTGGCGCGTCCGAATCTGTCGGATCATTCCGTGCACGCGGCGCCGTTGAATCGTACTATGATCTGTGGGAGCGTGGAGCATGCGAGTGGATCGGCCCGCGGACGGCGGTCGTGGGGTTGGGTCGGTTTCGTCGCGCACGCGTGGCTCGCCCCGCAACCTATCCATCCTCTTGCTTGGTATGGGCTGTGCTGCGGCGTACCTCTGGGCCTCGCGAGGTCCGGCCAGTGCCGTGCCGTGGCAGCAGGACCACGCGACGGCGCTGCAAGCCGCAGCCGCACAGCAACGCGGTGTGCTGATCAGATTCACAACGCCCGGCTGCACGTACTGCGTGCAGATGGACCGCGAGGTCTTCGCTCGGCGCGATGCGGTGGCGCTCGTCGAGGGTCTTATCCCACTGAGCGTCGACGGCAGCCGCACGCCCGCGCTGCTGCGGCAATACGACGTGAATGCGTTTCCGACCTTCATCGTACTCGGGCCCGACGGACTCGAGATTGATCGCACCGTGGGCGCAATGTCGCGCGACGCCTTTGCGGCGTTCGTCCACCATGCGCGGGAGGCCCTGCCCCGGCCGAACGGAACATGAACTCACTACGCACAGCGGTGATTCTGGATACCGACATCGGCACGAATATCGATGACGCCCTATGTCTGGCGTATCTGCTCAAGCAGCCGGCGTGCGAACTGCTGGCGGTGACGACGACGGGCCGCTGGTCGGCGCAACGGGCGGCCTTGGCGCAGCGGGTGCTCGCGGAGTACGGCCGGACCGACGTGCCGGTCGTGGCGGGTGCGCCGCGTCCGCTCGTCGCGGCCGTCCGGCGAACCAAGCCGTGGATGGCCGACGCCGTGCTTGGGCGGCGCAGCGCAACCGGAGGCGACGCCCGGGCGGCCGTGGAGAAGATCGCGGCGTTGCTCGACCGGCGCAGGAACGAGGTGCAATTACTGACGATCGGCCCACTGACGAACGCGGCGCGCCTGTTCGAGTGGCATCCACAGGAAGCGCGATGGCTGGCGGGTGCCTATTCGATGTGCGGGGCCTTCGGCGAGGTCGGCCCAGCCTACGACACGGTAGAGACCAACGTGGCGCTGGATCCGGAGGCCGCGGCGCGGTTCTTTGAATGCGAAGCGCCGCAGCACCATCTGCTCGGGCTCGAGTTCACCGTACAATCCAGGCGGCGGACGGTGGAAGTGCTACACCGGCTGGCGGGCCATGGGCCGCCGATTCTGGCGCGACTCCTGGAATTATGGCGGGAGAAGCGGCGGGATGTCTATTTCCATGATCCGCTCGTCGCGGCGGCGGTGTTTCGGCCGGAACTTTTCACATTCGAGCCGGCGCGCTGTGCGGTGCGGCTTTCGCCGCCCGCACAATACGGTGAGACGCGCGCGGTCCGACAGACGCCGCACGCGCCCCATCAGTTGCTGCGGGACGCCCGCGTGGACGAAGCGGTGGAGCATGTGCTGGCGCGGATCGCGTCGTAGCAGCCGGCGCACAGGCGATTGACGGGGGCGCAGGCGCATCCTAGACTCCGGCCCGCATGATGCCGCGGACGCGGACAGCTCCGACGAAGGCTGTTGTATTCCTGATTCTAATGCTCGTCGTTGCGGGGTGCTTCTGCGCGCGCGGCGCGCGCGCGCAGAGCGGCAGCGTCGAAGCGTTGAGCGCGGCGGCGCACGGTACGGCAACGTCCGGGCCGACGATCCCTCCGCCGGAAGAGTATTTCGGCCTGTGGACGCTACTGCCGGCGGCGCTGGCGATTCTGCTGGCGATCCTGACGCGCCAAGTGATGATCGCGCTGTCCTGTGGCATCGTACTTGCGGCGATGATGGGCCTGCCCTGGTCGGTGGGCGTCGAGCCGGGGCGCTGGGCGCTGCACCCCGTACTGGGGCTGCGCGCCGCCATGGAGACCTACCTTGTCGGCGCGGTGGCGGACCCGGACCACGTGAAGATCATGCTCTTTACGCTGATGATCGGCGGGGCGATCGGCGTCATCGGCGCCGCCGGCGGGACGAGCGCGATCGTCAACCTGATCGTGCCGTGGGCATCGAACCGGCGGCGCGGGCAGCTTGTGGCGGCGTTTTCCGGCGTCGTGGTGTTCTTTGACGACTATGCGAATGCGATGATCGTGGGGCCGACGATGCGGCCATTGTTTGACCGGCTGCGCATCAGCCGGGAGAAGCTGGCGTACATCGTCGACTCAACGGCGGCACCGATCGCGTCAATCGCGCTAATCGGCACGTGGCTGGGCGCGGAAGTCGGGTACATCCAGGACGGGTTCAGAGAGTGGACGGACACGACGCGGCCAGCGTTTCTCAATCACGTCGCAACCGATGGAACAGTCTTCGGCGCGGTGACGGGGCTGGAGGCGTTTTATCGCAGCCTGCCGTACCGCTATTATCCGATTTTCGCGCTGGTGATCGTTTTTCTGGTAGCGGCGTGGCGGCGGGACTTCGGCCCGATGCTGGCGGCCGAGCGGCGCGCCTTTGCCGGCGCCGGCAGT
>CAZNDQ010000469.1:0-3741 GCA_964571825.1 uncultured Planctomycetales bacterium
GTTTCGTCGTCGCCCGCCACCTCCTCCGTGACCGCCTCGCCGCGCGCGTCTATCTCTGCGTCGATCCCGTGAAGATTACTGGCGACGCGAGAGTGAATTACGACATCTGGAGTCGCCTCGGTGGCGAAGCCATCTCAATTGTCGATGGGGGCCAACTTGCGGTAGCGCGAAAGCAGTGGGGGGGATGCGTCGTCGTCGATGCCCTGCTCGGCACCGGCTTTTCCGGCGAGGTCCGTCCGCCGCTCGATCAGATCATCTCGGCTGTCAACCAAACGCCCGGCCGCTACGTCGTTGCGATTGACGTGCCCTCCGGCCTCGACTGCGACACCGGCCGGCCATCCCGCGCCACTATCCGCGCCGATCTCACCGTTTCCTTTGTCGCGCCCAAGGTCGGCTTCCTCGCTCCGGGCGCCGCCGAATACACCGGTCGAGTCATCGTTGCTGATATCGGCGTGCCGTTTGCCGATCCACCCCATTGATCTGAACTCGCGCTACATCGATCCCAGACTGCCGATGAAGAACGCGATCGCCAGAAACAGTCCCAGCACAAATCCCGCGAACAGCCCCACCGGACCCAGCAGCGCAAACCCGAGAATTGCCAGCCCCAACAACAACCCGAAGCCCAGGACTACCGGTCCCAGCCCCTCCGTCGCCGGGTTGGCCGGCGGATCCTGCCCCGGCGGATCATTGTCCCCGTTGCCATCGTCCTCACCCGGATTCGGCGTCGGGTCGCACACGTCGCCGATGCCGTCCATGTCCTTGTCCGACTGGTCGGCGTTCGCCACCTTCGGGCAATTGTCCTCCACGTTCCCTACACCATCCCCGTCGATGTCCGGGTCGCACGCATCCCCCTTGCCGTTGCCGTCCGTGTCCGTCTGGTCCGCGTTCGCGTGCTCCGGACAATTGTCCTGCCCGTCCGGAATCCCGTCGTTGTCGTCGTCCGGGTCGCACGCATCGCCGAGGCCGTCCCCGTCCGTATCCGTCTGCTCCGGGTTCGCGACGAGCGGGCAGTTGTCGTCCTCGTTTAGCACCTCGTCGCCGTCGATGTCCGGATCGCATTCGTCCCCGATGTCGTCGCCGTCCAGATCATCCTGCAGCGCGTTGGCGTCCAGCGGACAGTTGTCCTCCGTGTCCGGAACTCCGTCGTTGTCGTCGTCGTCGTCGCAGGCATCGCCCAGCCCGTCCAAGTCGCTGTTCGTCTGGTCCGGATTGAACACGTCCGGACAGTTGTCGATCAGGTCGAGCACCCCGTCCATGTCCGTGTCGCATTCCTCATCGTCCTCGACGTCCGTCAGACCGTCGCAGTCGTCGTCGATTCCGTTGGCACAGACCTCGTTCACGCCCGGGTTGACGGCCGGGTTCAGATCATCGCAATCATGATCCGGCCCGCCCGAGCCGTCGCCCATGTACGTGTCGCCGTCCGCGTCGTCGTCGCAGGCGTTGCCCGCGCTGTCCATGTCCAGGTCCGCCTGGTCGGCGTTGGCGTCCATCGGGCAGTTGTCGCAAGCGTCGCCGACATCGTCGCCGTCACCATCCTCCTGCATCGGGTTCGCCACGAACGGGCAGTTGTCCAGGTCGTCCGCGATTGCATCCCCGTCCGCGTCCGTTTCGCACGCATCGCCAACGTCGTTGCCGTCTGTATCCTCCTGCCCCGGGTTGGCCAGGAACGGGCAGTTGTCCTCGTCGCACGTATTGTTCGGGAACCCGGGATTGCCGAATCCATCGCCGTCCGTATCCGTGCAGGTGTCGCACGCGTCGCCGATGTCGTCTCCGTCGGTGTCCGTCTGGTCCGGTTCGTTCAGGCCGAGGCAGTTGTCCACGTCATCGCAGACTTCGTCCCCATCGTCATCGAACTGCTCGTCGCAGGCGTCGCCGAGGCTGTCCCCGTCGCAGTCTTCCTGTCCCGGATTGTCGACGTTCGGGCAGTTGTCGTCGCGGCAGTCCGCGTTCGGAAAGCCCGGATCGCCGAACCCGTCGCCGTCCTTGTCGGTGCACGGATCGCAAAGGTCGCCGATCCCGTCGAGGTCGAGGTCCGCCTGATCGTTGTTCGCCACGGTCGGGCAGTTGTCCTCCTCGTCCGATATACCGTCCATGTCGAGGTCCGGCAGGCGCGTCCGAATGACAAACCCCGGCCCCACCGTGCTCGTCGCGCTCAGCACGCCCCCGCCCGGCTTGAGCACGTTCGCCGTCGGCAGCGCAACCGTTACCGTGAAGTCGCCCTCGATCGTCGCGTTCGTGTGCAGCGTGTTCAGATACAACCGCCAAACGCCGTTCTGCCCGATTCCCGTCGTGACGTTGCCGATGCCCAGCCCCTGCGTCGAGCCGATGTCAAGCAGGTCGTCGCCCGATGCCGTCCCCAGCGTCGTGAACAGTACGAACGCCCCAACAATCTCGGGGCTCAACTCGGCGTTGACCGTGTCCTGCGTCTGTTGAAGATTCGTCAGCAGGTCCAGTACGAACAGGTTCAACCCGTTGTTGTCCCCTGTGTTCACCGTGCAGACGATCTCGATCGGCACGTCTTCGCCCGGTAGCACCGTCACCGGTGACGTCAGCCCCTCGCCCGGACGGACGTCAAAGTGTACCGTCGCCGCCCGTGCCGGCGCGCAAAGCACCGCCGCCATCAGTATCGAGATTACGGACAGGATTCGCTTCATCGGTTCCCCTCACCCCTCAGGCATTCGACAGGGAATCACCGCCCGACTCCGCTCAGTTCATGCGGGCCGGCGGTGATACGCTCAATACTATGCCGCCACGCCTGTCAGGGCGAACGCGCGGCCGCCGATGTGCCCTCGGGGGCGGAAAAACTGCCGTTCTGCACCGCCGCCCCCCGATTGCTCCCACCCGCGCGCAGCGCCCGCTTGATCCTTATCAGACCGCACTTGTACGCGCGCCCCGTTCCCGGGGATGCGTCCAACTGCATCGCCGTTCGCTTGGACCCCCGCGGCGGGATAGAATCCCAAGTGCGGACGCCACAATCGCTTCCGTCAAGTCCGCGCTGAGCGAGGAGTCGATTCGCCGATGTTCACCGGCATCGTACAAGGAATGGCCCGCGTCGAGCGGCTGGACGCTTCGTCCGCCGGCGCCCGCCTCACCTTGCACCTCGGCCCCCTCGCCGACGGCCTCAGCGACGGTGCCAGCGTTGCCGTGAGCGGCGCCTGCCTCACTGTCTGTGAACCGCGCGACGGCCGCTGCACCTTCGACGTCATCTATGAAACCCTCGCCCGTACCAACCTCGGCGAACTTCGCCCCGGCGACGCCGTCAACATCGAGCGCTCCCTCCGCGCCGGCGACCCGCTCGACGGCCACTTCCTGCAGGGCCACGTGGATGGCCTCGCCCGCGTCACCGACATCGGCCGCGAAGCAGGGGAGTACCGCCTCTGGCTCGCCGCCGACGAGCCCGTCCTCCGCTACATCGTCCCCAAGGGCTCCGTCGCCCTCGACGGCGTCTCGCTCACCATCGCCGATCTCCTCGACGATCGCTTCAGCGTCGCCCTCATTCCGACGACATTGGAACGGACGACGCTCGGCCGCCGCCGCCCCGGCGACCGCCTCAACGTCGAGACCGACATGATTGTTCGCAGCATCGCCCGGCTGCTCGAGCGCGGCTCGCTGGCTGCGCCGCAGCGCTCCGCCATCACGCTCGACATGCTGCGCGAGCACGGCTACCTCGAATCGCGGACCGCACCGACATGACGCGCAACGGCCGACAGCCCGCCGCCGCCGCCAGGCCGCTCCTCGGCA
>CAZNDQ010000470.1:0-3731 GCA_964571825.1 uncultured Planctomycetales bacterium
CGAGGCCGCCATCGAAGAAAACGACTTCGACGAAGAAGCCCTCGCCGCCGCCGCGGAGCCCCACGCCTCGCCCGCCGCGGCCGCCCTCCTACGGCATGAAATCGAACTCGCCCGCCGCATGGCCCGGCGCCTGCGCGCCGGCCGCAAACGCCTTGACGGCCAACTGACGCGCGCCGACCGCACTTCGGACCAGTTGCGCCACGCGCGCCAGTCCGGCGAGCAGCAATCTACGCGCCTCGCCGCCGCCAATGACACCGCCGCCCATCACACCGCGCGCCTTGTTCAACTCGAAGAGTCCGTCCACGCCCGACTCGCCCGCGAGCAGGAATCACGCCGCGAGGCCGACCTCCGCGCGCAGGCCCAGGCGGCCGAATTCGATCGCCGCCTCGCCGAGTGGCAGCGCCGCGCCGACGAGATCGGTGCCGCCGTCGACGAGGCCGCCCAGCGCACGCTCCGCGAAGCGAGCGCCCGCGCCGGCCGCATGATCGAGGACGCCGCGCAACAGGTCGACCAGTAGCTCGCCGACGCCCGCGAAAATGCAGACCGCATGCTCACCGAAACCCGCCGGCGTCAGGATCGACTCGTCGAGGAAGCCGCCCTCGCGCTGGCGCGCGTCGAAGAGGCTGCCCGCACGCTCGGCACCGAGCTCGCTCAGGCCGCCGACCGCGCCGCCGACTATCGCGGCCTGGCCGAGGCCGTCCGCGCCGACACCGACCGGCTCGCCGACCTCCTCGCCCGCGCACAACAAGCCGCCGACGACCACCGCAGGATCCACGAATCCCTGGCCGCCGCCGAGGACCGCGTCGAGCAGTCCGCCCGCGCCGCCGCCGATCGCTGCGACGCCGCCGGCGCCCGCACCGAAAACCTCGTCCGCCGCACCGAAACCCTTCTCGAATCCTTGTCCCAGCGCGACTCGCACGTGCAGGCGCTCTTGCAGACCGTCGAGCGCGATCTTGCCGCCCTCGCGCAGGCGGAGGTTTCCGCCGACGCCCTCGTCCAGCGCCACACGGCCGTCATCCTCGACCTGCAGCGCGCACGCGGCGAGGCCCTTGCCGCCTCCGAAGAAACGCGCACCGCGACCGCCGCCGCACATGACGCCCTCACCCTCGCCGAACAGGCCGGCACGCGCCTCGAAGCGCTCGTCCGCCAGGCCGACCAGACGCACCAGGCGACGCGCACCACCCTCGAGGAGACGCATCGCATCGAAGTCGCCATCCGCGACCGCGCCGCCGACTCCACCCGCGCCGCCGACGAGACCGCCAGAAAGGTCGCGGCACTCACTGCCGAGCAGCAGCGCATCGAGGAGCGACTCGGAATCGCAGACGACCGCGTCCGCCGTCTACTCGCCGACGTGTCCGACCGCCTCCACGGGGCGGAACACACGCTCGGCGCCGTGCAGCAGGCCTGTGCCGAGAGCGCCCGTCTCGTCGAGAACCTCACCGACCGCGTCGCCGCTGCCCGCGAACTCGACGAATCCGTCGCCGCGCGCGTCGCCCACGCCGAACGCGTCGCCCTCCACGCCGAGGATGCCTGCCGCCGCGTTCGCCTCTCCGAACGGGACGCCGGCAGCGCCCGCGAGAAACTCGCCGAACTCACCGCCCAGATGCAGTCCGCCGTCGTTGCCGGTCAGGAGAAGTTCGCCGCCGCCGTCGCCCGCGGCGAATCCCTCCTCCAGACGGTTGCCGACCGCCTCGCCGAGCTCTCCGCCGCCTCCGAGCGCGCCTCCGCCGCTCTCGCCCGCGAGCGCGACCAGCTTGCCGAGAACGAACGCCAGACCATCTACTTCCAGCAGCAGGCCGGCGCCGCGCTCGACCAGCTCCGTCGCACCCTCGATCGCGCCGACCAGGTCAATCTCGACGCCCAGCGCCGCTTCGACGACCAGCTCACCGAGACCGGCGCTATGGAGGTCCGCGTTCGAGAACTCGCCGAGCGCATTCGCGTCGATTGCCTCGACGCCGAGCAGGTCGCCCTCAGACTTGAACACACCGTCCAGCAGACGCAGCAGGCGATTCAGCAGCCGCGCGCCATGCTCGACGATCTCGCCGCGCGCATCCCCGAGCTTCAGCAGCTCTCCACCATGCTGCACGAAATCTATTTCAAGCTCTCGTCCCACGTCCCCGAGGTCCTCTCCCCAGCCGACTGGGCCACGCTCGACCGCACCGCCGAAGGCCGCCTCCGCAAAGGCCTCATCGCGGGCGCTGCGCGCACGCGCCAGCTCGTCACCGCCATTCGCCGTCTCCACGACCACACCACGCAGCAGATCTCGCACCTGCAGGACGAGAACCGCCGCGCCGCCGCGCTCTGCCGCCTCCTGCCCCAGCAGTTCCAGGCTGCGCTGCCCATGCTCCGCGAGCCGCAGCGCATCATCACGCGACTCGAACAGGCCATCGACGAATTGCAGGGGCTGCTCCGTACGCTCCCCGACGCCGCGGTCGAGTCCGCCGACGACGGCGCCGACGAAAAACACCCGCGCCGCGCGCAGCTCCTCCGCATTCGCCGCGACCTCGGCCAGCGCGCGGCGCGACTCTCCGGCATCATCCGCGAGGCCGCGGCCGCCGATGCGCGCGAAGCCGCGCACGCGACGCAGCCCGAATCCGCCGGCTCCGACATACTCAACGGGACCGCCGCGCAGCCCCAATCGCCCGACGCCGTATTGCAACGACCGCAAGCCGCCGGCGTACAGAATTGATCGCTACGTGTGTCGTTTCGAGGTCAACGGGCCGCCCGCCGCGCCCGCTCTGACATGTCTCGCGCCCCGCCGGCAACCGCGCCGTCCCCCTCGCCGGAGAGCCGCTGCTTCATCACCCGCCCCACCTTGAACTTCACCGTCCGCTTCGCCGGCACGTGAACACGCTGCAAGGTCTTCGGATTTTGCGCCGTCCGCGCCGCCCGCACCTTGCTCTCAAACACTCCGAAGTCTCTGAATTCCAGCCGGTTACCTTCACTCAGCTCGCTGACGATCTCGTCAAGGAACGACTGGATGATCCGCTTCACCTGCACCCGCCGAAAGCTCGTCCGGTCCGCGATTCGGTCAATCAGCTCTTTCTTTGTGATCGTTGCCATGTGTGTTCCCGATGAACTGCGACGAAAACTTGGACGCCCGATACCAAGTGCTGCCGGTTGAGTCCCGCGAGCCAAACGGACCGGAAACCACCGACGCGGATTAGCGCAAGTTATGTTAATGCAACGCACTTATGAACGCAAGGGCTTTTTCCCGCGCCTGTGAGCATTCCGGCCGCGGGCGCCTGCCGCGAACCCCGCCGCGCCTTCCGCACCGCGCGCAATATCGGTACCAGCCGATCCCCCGTCGCCGCGCGTGCGACGAATCCTTGCGCCAAGATCGTCCGTAAAATGCTATGGCGTAATGGTTTATGCGTCTGAAGCGCTACCGGTAGGCCACGCCGTAACGCCGCGTGTCAAACCGCCGGTATGTCCACTGATTCGTCCGCCACGGGCCGCCTTCCCGGTCGTAGAACCGCTCCTGATAGAAAATGATCTCCCCGCCCGGCTGCGAAACCCCCGTCGCCGGCCACCCCGACCGGTACACAAAGTCCTGTGCCGAATACCCTTGCGGCGCCTCCCGATCAAACAGCAGACCGCCCGGCCGTCGCTGCACTCGATCCCCGCCAACCGCCGCGCCGATCGCGTCATCCGCTCCGCTGGTCGCTCGGAATCCCGCGTCATATCGACGAGTACGCGCTCGCGCACGGCAGTCCGGACACTCGACGGTA
>CAZNDQ010000471.1:0-3727 GCA_964571825.1 uncultured Planctomycetales bacterium
CGAGGCCCTCGATGTCGAACTCGACGTCGATCTTGCTCCCCAGGTCGACGATCGTGCGGTAGTTGTCGTTCGAGGCGGCGATGAGCAGCGTGTTCGTCGCCACGTCCGGAACGATGGCGATGCGGTCCGCGGGGGTTTCCTTCTGCCCTTCCGTCAGCCGCATCTTCATTCGCTCCTCGAACAGCTCCTTGAGCGTCTGGCCCAGCTCGCTCGCGTCGTTGAACTGCAGCGGCAGCAGCCGGATCTCCGCCAGCGGCGAAAGCGGCTGCGCCTCGAGTCGCTCGACCAGCAGCTTGATCGACTCGAAATCCTCCTTGCTCGAGGCGATGATCAGCGCGTTGCTCCGCGGGTCCGCCACGACCACCGGCATGTCCTTCGCGTCGGCGCTGTCCTCGAGCAGCGTCTTGCGCCGCTCCCACAGCTCGGTGATCTTCTCCTTCAGGTCCGACGCCGTCGTCTTGTCCAGCGTCAGGATGCGGATGTCGTCGACGAGCCGCTCGCCCACCGAGTCAAGCTGCAGCGCCAGCGAACGCAGCTCCTCGAAGTTCTCCGGACTCGCCGCGATCAGCAGCGACCCGCTGCGCGGCTCGGGGATGATGATCACGCGCTCGCGCTCCAGCGCCGCCGGGCCCACCTGGAGCTTCTCCAGCGCCTCCTTCCGCTTGTCGATCACCTCCTGCAGCACCTCCGCCACCCGCGCCACCCCGGCGTATTCGAGCTTGACGATCTCGAACGCGTACCGCGTGCTCATCTCCGGCACGTCGATGTTGTTCACCAGCTCTTGCGCCAGCAGCACCTGCTCCAGCCGCCCGGAGACGATCAGCGTGTTCGTCCGCGTGTCGGCGATCACCGCGATGTTGTAGACCAGCGCTTTGCCCGTGACGCCGTCCGGCACGGCCCCCCCGCCGCTCTTGCCCGGCTGCTCGGGCAGGTTCTTGCCCTGCGTGAAGATCTCGTTGAGCACTTCCTTCGCCTTCTTCGCGTCGGCATGGCGCAGCGGAAAAAGCCGCATCGACATCTCGTCCGCGATCGGCGGCGCATCCAGCAGCCGCACCAGCTCCAGGAACGGCTCGATGTTCGACTCCACCGTCCCGATCAGGATCGCGTTCGCCTCGTCGTCAGCCAGAATGCGGATCGGCTGCTCGAGGTCGATCTCCGGCAGCTCCTCCAGCTTGCCCGATTCCTCCGCCTTGAGCAGGCGGAGGCGGCGGATCTCCGCCTTCAACTGCGCGCCCTCACCCGACTCCAGCTTGATCAGATCGTCGAGCACCTTGGACATTTCGTTCGCCTTCGTCCGCAGCAGCGGCACGAAGACCATCTTGGCTACGGCCCGCGGATTCGGCTCCACGTCGATGAACTCGAGCAGTTTGCGTACCTGCTCCAGGTCCGACGGCGGCGCCTGAACGAGGATCGAGTTCGTCCGATCGTCGGGAACAATGTTCACCTGAAGCGGGCCGGCGTCGCCGCGCACGCGCTGCTGTTCCTCGAGCAGCGTCTTGATCTTCGCCGCCGCATCGGCCGCCTTCATGAACTTCAGCGGCAGCGGCGTGAAGTCCGTCTCCCCGATCGTCGGCACGTCCATCTGCTCGATCAGCATCTCCACCTGGTCCATCAGCTCAGCCGCCGCCACCACGATCAGCAGGTTGCTCCGCGCGTCGGCCAGGATCGTCGCCTCGTGCTCCGGACGCGGCTGCGCCGGCTTCATCTTGTCGAGAATGCTCTGCAGCGTCGGCGCCAGTGCCGAGGCCTGGGCGTTCTTCGGACGAAAAATGCGCGGCGCCTTGCGCGGCGCTTCCTGATCGAGCATCTCGATGATCCGCGACAGCGCCGCCAGGTCCTCCTCGGTGCCCTCCATGATGATCGTGCCGTCCTCGGTCACGCCGACGCTCACCTCGCTGCCGCTCAGCGCGAAGTCCAGCCCGTCGACGCCGGGCGCGATCGCGGCCGGGGCCGCCGCGCTCCGCTCATCGCCTGTCCCCGGCTCCGCTCGATCCGGCGCCGCCTGCGTCAGCAGCACCAGCGCCAGCAACCATTTGCCGAACATCATCCAGCTCCTTCCTCGCCGGCGGACTTCCCTGGCCGCCGCCGTCGGGTGATGCTTATCGCCTTCTTCCGCCCCCGCTCGGGCTCGACTGTTTCTCGCGGACCAGTTCGTCCAGCACCTTCTTCATGTCCGCGGCCGACATGTTGCGCGGCTTGACGATGCTCACCTTGCGCGCGCCTGTCGGCTTCATCTCCTCCAGCGTCGCCACGATCCGGCGTACCTCCTCCACCTGGGCAGGTGTGCCCGCCACTAGCAGCGCGTTGGTCCGCGTGTCCGTGCCGATCTTGATCAGCGCCGGCTTGGCGCCCTTCTGGTTCTGCCGCTTGATCTTCTCCGCCTCGTTGATCGTGTTCTCGATCTGCGCCGCCAGTCCCTCGACCGAGACCCCGGCCGCCACCGGCACGATCGACACGCTCCCCTGCCCCAGCCGCTCCTGCTGATCCAGTTGATTGACCAGCCCGCGGATGACGTTCACATCCGGCGTCCGCCCGCGCACCAGCAGCGAGTTCGAGCCCGGGTCGGCGATCACGACGGGCGGCGGCAAGGCCGCCCGACCCGCACCGGCCTTCTGCTGGCTGAACATCTCGCTCACCGTCTCGGCCACCTGCGACGCGTCAGCGAACTGCAGCGTGATGAGCTGCGGCGTCATGCCCGATTGGTCATCGGCGGGCACGTCGATCTGCGCCACGACCTCGGCCAGACGGTCGAGCTGTGCGGCGCTGCCGGCCAGCACAATCGAGTTCGTCGACGACGACGTCGAAATCCGCACGTCGCCGGCGAGCTGGTTCGGCTGCCCGCCCGGCTTGCGCAGGTAGTCCTGCAGGATCGTCTTGGCCTCCTCCGTGTCGAGATGCTGCAGCGTGACCACCCGCATCTGCTCCGCGCCGGCCGTCGGCTGGTCCAGTTCCGTGATAACCCGCTGAATCTCGGCAAACTCGCTATCCCGCGCCTTGATCACAATGTAATCGGTCCCGGGCGGATTGGAAATCGTCACGCCCTCGCCCTGCCGGCTCGCGCGCCCCGCCTGCACGAAAATCGCCGTCAGCGACTGCACCACGTCGCGCGCCTCGGCGTTCTCCAGCTTGACCACCTTCGTCTGCAGCGACGCCGCTTCGTACTTGTCCATCTCATCCAGCAGCGCCTTGACCTTGCGGTGATTCTCTTCGCTCGCCGTGACGATGACCGTGCTCGTGCCCCAGTCCACCGTCGCCAGCACGGTGTCCTCCGGCCGCGACCGCCCGGGAAGTTGGAACGCCGTCTGGACGATCTGGGAGACCGAGCCCGGATCGCTGTAACGCAGCTTGTACGACCGCGCCACGCGCCCCGCCTCCTCGTCCGGCGGCACGTCCAGCTCCTTGAGGATCGGCACCAGTTCCTCGTAGTCCGACTGCGACGCCGCGATCACCAGCGAGTTCGTCAGCTCGTTGGCGACGACCGACACCGAGAGCTGCCCGCTCGCGTCGCGCCGCCGCGTCGCCGCGAGGTGCTGGTTGAGCACGTTGGTCAGGTCGAGCGCCCGCGCCTTTTCCACCTTGTAGACAAACGTCTGCTTTTCAGTCCCCTGCTGCTCCAGGTTGTTGATCATCGCCTGGATTTCGTCCACCTGCTGCTTCGTCCCGTGAACCAGCACTGTGTTCGTCGTCGCGTTCGTCGCGGCGCGCGGCGGCTCGCCGCTCGCCGGGC
>CAZNDQ010000472.1:0-3716 GCA_964571825.1 uncultured Planctomycetales bacterium
TACTTCTCCTCGGGCGCGGCGCTGGAGCGGCGGCTGGCGGAGACGACGAGTGCGTCGCGGCGGCCCGCGCGCGGCGAGCGCGGCCGCATCGTGCGCGGCGGCGGAATGTGCGTCGAGGCGTTCGGCGCGGGCGACGAGGGGCGGGTGATCGTCTACTCGCTGATGGAGGACGGCGTGACGTATCGGCCGCTGCCCGTCGAGGAGCTGCGCGGACAGATCAAGCGGCAGGGCCAGAACACCTACGAGCCGCTGCCGCTGCGGGCCGCTCCGGCCGGGGCCGACGGCGCGGGTGGCGCGTATCGCTTCGCGGCGCCGCTGCCGGCCATCACCGACATGCAGCATTTCGACCTTGATCTGGAGCTGCCCGCCAAGCCCCCGGTGCGGCTGGTCTTCAACGCGCCGGTGCTCCGGCCGGAGGCGGAAAAGGAGACGTGGGTGTGTCCCGTCCACCTGTACGACTGGTCGAGCACGCCGGGTCCGTGCCCGCAGTGCGAGATCGAGCGCGTGCGGTGCGGTGGAGAGACCCTCGACTTTCACCTGCCCGCTCCACAGCACGGCGGGCAGGTCGTCGCCACGCCCGACCACTGGAACTTCGTCGAGGGCGTGTGGGGCGACGACAACACGTTCCGCATCCATCTGCTGACGATGGAGGGCCGCCCGGTCGTCGACGTCAAACTGGCAGGCAGCGTGACGCTCTGGACCGAAGGACAGCGCGGCACGACGCAGCAGACGCTGCCGATGGGGCACGCCGTCGGCGCGAGCCTCGCGGCCGAGCTGCCGGTCGACTTCGCCCCGCCCCTGCGCGCCAAGCTCAAGCTGGACCTGCACAACGAAGTAGGCCAGCAGACGATGTACTTCCGCTTCGAGAAGGCGGTGCCGTAGGGGGTCGTTGCCGCTGCGGCGCGGATCGGTAATAATCCCCCCGCCGCGATTCGCCGCTGACACGGCGTGCGCCGGCGCGGGCGCACACTCATGCTGACCGCCGTCTTCATTATCTGGCTGGCGCTGCTCTGCCTGATCGTGCTGATCTGGCTATCGCGGCACCTCGAGATCGGCCGCGCCCGCCGCGACCACCCCCCCCTCTCCAGCACAAGTTACGACGGCCCCCCGTCGCCCGCGCCGCGCATCAGCGTGCTCGTCGCCGCCAAGGACGAGGAGGCGAACATCGAGACCTGCGTGCGCACGCTGATGGCCCAGGACTACCCCGACTTCGAAGTGCTGGTCATCAACGACCGCAGCACCGACCGTACGGCGGAAATCCTCAACCGCCTGGCAGCCGAGTATCGCGCCGGTGGAAACGAGCGGCTGCGCGTCGTGCATGTGCGCGAGCTGCGCGAGGGCTGGTTCGGCAAGAACAACGCCATGCGCGAGGGCGTCGAGCGCGCGACGGGCGAGTGGTTCTGCTTCGCCGACGCCGACTGCCGGCAGACGTCGACGCGGACGC
This sequence comes from uncultured Planctomycetales bacterium, assembly GCA_964571825.1. Classification (GTDB taxonomy): domain Bacteria; phylum Planctomycetota; class Phycisphaerae; order UBA1845; genus CAZNDQ01. The sequence goes on from CAZNDQ010000472.1 coordinate 1,445, forward strand.
TGAGCATGGCCATGCGGCAGGCGACCGAGCACCGCATCGACTTCCTCTCGGTGCTGCCGGTGCTCGAAACGCACAGCGCGTGGGAGCGGATCATTCAGCCGGTGTGCGGCGCGATCATGGTCTTCTGGTTCAATCCGCGGCGCGTCAACGATCCGCGCTCGTCGGCGGCCTACGCGAACGGGGCGTTCATGCTCCTGCGGCGCAGCGCCTACGGACAGATGGGCGGCCACGAGCAGGTCAGGGCCGAGGTGAACGAGGACATGCACCTGGCGCGCATCGCCAAGCACTCCGGCCTGCGGCTGTTCGTCATGCAGAACAGCGACCTCTACCAGACGCGGATGTACAGCGGCCTGGCGCAGATCTGGCGCGGGTGGAGCCGAATTTTTTACGGGTGCTTTGGCACGTACGGGCGGCTGCTGACCTCATTCCTCGTGCTGCTCGTGGTGTCGGTGCTGCCCTACCTGAGTCTGGCGGCGGGGCTGGCGGCCGTCGCCGCGCTGGGCGGTTGGGAGGCGGCCGGCTGGTGGCGCTGGATCGTGCTCGCCGCCGGGGCAGGCGTCGGCGCCAACCAGGTTCTCATCTACCGCTTCTACCGCCTTTCCCAGGCCGACCCGCGCTACGCGCCGACCTACATCATCGGTTGCCTGATCTCGCTCGGCATGCTCGTCAACGCCATGCTCAAAGTGGGCGGCCGAACCCGGACCGTCTGGCGCGGCACGGCCTACCGCGGCGCGCAGCGCGAGGAGCTGGAAACGGCGGCAGAGCCGGGCAAGCCCGCCGGCGAAGCGTATCTGCGCGGCGCGGAACGTGCCGGGTGAGGGCGGCGCACGACCAAATCCCGGCGCGCAGCGGACGGTCGGGCACGTATCCGGACGTAGCCTGGGGCGGCGCGGAAAACGCCGCCCAGACCCTGTAAACGCGGGTCGAGGCCGCCTATAATGCCCGGACTGCGGTTGCCCCGCACGGTAATGTTACAGGATCGGTTGCCCCCACGAAGGGAGGTTCGCCGCAATGTCGCATTGGATTGCTGAGCCCTGCATCGGAACCAAAGACACGGCCTGCGTCGCCGTCTGCCCGGTGGACTGCATCCACCCGACGAAGGAAGAGGCCGACTTCGAAAAGGAGGAGATGCTCTACATCGACCCCGACACCTGCATCGACTGCGGGCTCTGCGTCGACGAATGTCCGGTCAAGGCGATCTTCCCCGATGATGAGCTGCCGGAGAAATGGGCACACTTCAAGGAGCGCAACACGGCCTACTTCGCCAACAAGACCTGATGCGCGGCGTGCGGCGGACGGCTCGCGGATCACAAGAGGTTGGATCGGGCACGGGCCGGGCGGTCCGTGCCTTTTTCCTTGACGCTGCGGCCGGCGGCCGGCGGCGGTGAGACGACGAATGGCGGGGCTGGTTATACATCCGCACGTGCTGGCGATGATCATCTGCGACCAGGTGATCGTCGACGCACGCACCGGCAAGCAGTCGATCATCGGCGCGTTCAGCGTCATCAACACGGCCCGCTTTCCGCTGCGCTACCCCTGCCTGATGGTCTACGTGGCGATGACCGAGGGGCGGGGCAAGGTGCCGCTGCAACTCCGGCTGATCGACTCCGACGAGGGCGACCGCCCCGTCGTCGACCGCGCGCTGCACATCACCTTCCGCGACCCGCGCCAGGTCTGCGAGCTGCACAGCGCGTTCTACAACATGGTCTTCCCGCGCGAGGGCGAGTATCACCTGCAACTGCTCAGCCACGGCGAGCTGCTCATGGAGCGGCGGCTGCTCGTCCGCAAGATCGATCCGAAGCAGATCGGCGCGCCCAAGCTCCCCCCGGCCGCACCGGAAGGACCACCCCCCGAGGAGCCGCCCGAGGCGTAGCACCCAGCGCCGGAAGATTGGCGGGCGACTGCCGAGGTGACGCTGGCCGAGACGAGTCCGCAGCGCCCGCAGCGCGATCGCCAAATCCAATCCACGTACACCGTCTGTTTGCCCGATAATGCGAGTATGTCGATGGAGATGCTCTCGCACCGCCCGCCCCTGCTGCGCCGCGACGATCTTGTGCTCTCCCAACGCCGCCAGCACATCGACGCCGGGACCGGCTGCCGTCGCCACTGGCGCGCGAATAAAGACTGCATGAAATGGCTCATCGCCCAGCACCGGCATCGGCAGATCAGCCTCGAAGCTGTCCACCTGCCGGCCAAACGCGTTGCGGTTGACGGTGATGTCCATCAAGCCGAGGATCGGCTGGCGGTCGCTGCCAATGTCCTTCGCCAGAAA
>CAZNDQ010000473.1:0-3713 GCA_964571825.1 uncultured Planctomycetales bacterium
GAGGTGACGCCGCTGGGGGGGACGGAGCCGGTGCGGGTCGATCTGCGGATTCTGGCGGCGAGCAACCGGCCGATGGCGGAGGTGCGCGGGGGACGGTGTCTGCGCGAGGACCTTTACTATCGGCTGTGCGTCGTGCACATCACGCTGCCGCCGTTGCGCGATCGACGGGAGGACATCCGGGAACTGGTGCGGCATTTCATCCATCGGCACGCGCTGGCCTATGGCGTGGAGCCGCTGCAGGTGGATGAAGAAGCGCACGCGGATCTTCTGGCGCACAGCTGGCCGGGCAACGTGCGGGAGCTGTCGAACGTGATCGAGCGGTTGTACGCGCTGGGCAAGGGACCGGTGATCCGGCGCGCGGACCTGTGCGACCAGGTGCGGCGGTTGGTGCGCGCAGAGGCGCCGGCCGGGGCGGACCACATTCCCTCGTGGGAGGAGGCGGAGCGGTCGCTAATCCTCCAGGCGCTTCGCGCGTGCGGGGGGCAGAAGGTGGCGGCGGCGCGGCTGCTGAAGATCGACCGGCACCGGCTGATGCGGAAGCTGCGCAAATACGGCATTTCCTGACGTTTCGGCGCACACAACGAGCTGTCTTTCAACGATGTGCGAGTCACGATCTGGCGCGCGGTGCGCGGGCGAAGAATCCCCGTTCGCAGGCGACGGTAAATGACTCGCCGATGGACTTGAGGTCATCCCAGCAGGCGCGAATGCGCTGTGCTTCGGCGGAGGAGATGATGCCGTCGTCGCCGACGGAGGCGCTCACCGTAGTGAGCAATTCGCTGAACTCGGCGACCATGCGCTGGGTGGTCTGGAGGAGTCGGGCGTCGCGGTCGAGGTCGCGCGCGGGTGGATTGGGGACGTAGAAGCCGCCCGCCACGCCGCAGATCCACTTGACCGGCCCCATGTCCTGGGTGGCCTCGACGACTTCGCGGAGGCGGTCAAGGGGGTTGCGAGCGCCGCTGGCGTCGGCATCGTTGGGGGACCACTCCTGACACCATTTGTAGACGAGGGCGGGGGAAAGGCGGAGCCGTGCGGCGAGGGCTTTGACGCCGATCCGCTCGGCGGCCTGGCGCAGCACTTCGTGGGATTCCATGTTTGGTCTCCAGGGGGGCGGAGCGGTCGGGTGTAGACCGGCCGCAGTGTTTAAGGAACCTATTATAATCGCGGCCGAGTAGCTGGACAGGCCGGCGCGCTGGGCCCGGTGGTTATCGAGATTCTTCGCTCGCGCTCAGAATGACAGCAAGTGGCACGGGGGGCATGGGCTGGGTGGGGATGAGCATGGCGCGCGAAAGGAGCAGCCGATTCCGCAGACGAAAGCAGAGATTCGCGGGCTGCTGGCGCGGTACGGGCTGAGTCCGAGCCGGCGCTACGGGCAGAACTTTCTCATCGACGGCAATCTGATGCGGCTGCTGGTGGAGCGGGCGGGAATCTTGCGAGAGGAGGTGGTGCTCGAGGTCGGGCCGGGGACGGGTTCGTTGACGGAGATGCTGCTGGAGCGGGCGGCGCACGTGGTGTGCGTGGAGATCGACCGCGGGCTGGCGACGCTCGTCGCAGAGCGATTCGCGGGGCGCGACAACCTGACGGTGCTGCACACGGACGTTCTGGCGAGCAAGCACGCAGTGCACCCGTCGGTTATTGAGGCGCTCCAAGCACGCACGACAGAGGCGAGCGGGCGGTATCGGCTCGTGTCAAACCTGCCGTACAACATCGCCACGCCGCTGCTGATCGATCTTCTGCTGGGGGAGCCGGCGCTGACCGCAGCGCACTTTACCGTACAGAAAGAAGTTGGTCTGCGGCTGCTGGCCGAGGCGGGCAGGGAGGAGTACGGCCCGCTGTCGGTGATCGTGCAGGCGGGAGCGCGGGTGAGGCGGCTGGCGGCGGTGCCGGCGACCGCGTTCTGGCCGCAACCGAAGGTCGAGTCGGTGATGATCGAGCTGACGAGCCGGGAGCGCAATCGGGACGAACTTCGGCGGCTGGCGCAACTGGTGCGCGCGGGGTTCGCGCATCGGCGCAAGACGCTACGGCACAATCTTCACGATCTGGCAGGGCGCGAAGTGGTCGAGGGGATTGAGCGGCACGGCGCGCTGGACTTCGGGCGGCGGCCGGAAACGCTGGCGCTGGACGAATGGGAATCGCTCGCGGCGGAGCCGGCACTGGCGGCGGCGCTGCGCGCGTGAGCATTCGGGCGAGGCGATGTCAATTCAACGTTTCTCGCGCCTGGCGGGCGGGTTCTGCTCGGGGATGGCCGAGCCGTGGGGGTCGAGTTGTGCGTGGTCGGTGCGTTCGGCGAGGCGGCGCTGGATGGACTCGTCGCGGACGTGTTCGAGTCGTTCGGCGGCGATGTGGACGCGCTCCGGTGCAACGTTCCAGTGTTTTTCGAGGTAGGCTTCCCAGAGTCGGTGCGAGCGGACGAGGCCTCGTGCCCGCGTGCGCCCGCGTTCGGTGAGGGCGACGACGGCGCGGCGGCGGTCGATTTCGCCGCGGCGGCGCAGGTCTGCCAGGGCGGCGCGCGAAAGCAGCAGGCTCGCGCCGCGCGCTTCGCGCATGAGTCTGACGATGCGCGGCGCGTCTCCGGCACGGCCGTTTTCCTCAAGGCGGTAGAGGACGCCGAGCACGTCCTCCTCGGTGATGCGGAGCGTGAGGGCGAGGCGGACGAGCAGGCGGCTGAGCAGGCCGTGGCGCGGAGCGGCGAGCAGCGCGAGGAGAAAGAGCGCGCCGACCATGACGGCCATCATGCCCGAGGTGCTGGTGTCGTCGAAGCCGATGAGTGGGGGGAGCGCGATGGCGCCGAGATGGCCGAGGACCGCCGAGGCGGCGGCAATGCCCGCGGCGAGAAGGAGCGTGAGCGAGAGGCGGTCGGTGAGCAGGTGTGCGGTCGCCGCGGGGACGATGAGCATGGCGATGACGAGGATGCTGCCGACGCTCTCAAAGGCGGCGACGGTGGTGACGGCGACGACGATCATCAGCAGGTAGTGCATCAGGCCGGCATGGATGCCGAGCGTGGTGGCCAGCGCGGGGTCGAACGAACTGATCTTGAGTTCCTTGTAGAGCAAACCGACGAAGAGCAGGTTGAGGAACAGGATGGCGGAGAGGGTGAGGACCGCGCGCGGGATTTCGGTGCCGGCGAGGGTGACGAGGTCGAGGGGGACGAGTTCGATGGCGCCGTAGAGGACGCAGCCGGGGTCGAGGTCGACGTGGTCGGCGGCGCGGACGATGAGCAGCAGGCCGAGGGCAAAGAGGGCGGTGAAGACGACGCCCATCGAGGCGCTCTCCTCGACTTTTCCGAGGCGGTGGACCCACTGGGTGAGCAGCGCGGTGAGGGCGCCGACGGCAGCCGCGCCGAGGAACATGGCGACGCTGTTGCGGCTTTCGGCAAAAAGGAAGGCGATGGCCAGTCCCGGGAGCACGGCGTGGCTGATGGCGTCGCCCATCATGCTCATGCGGCGGAGCATGAGGAAGGTGCCGGGCAGGGCGCAGGCGACGGCGCAAAGCACGCCGGCGACAACGATCCAGGTGTCGAGGGCGGGGTTCCAGTTGAGGGTGGCGAGCGGCATTCGGCTGTGCTCCTAGCGGCGCGGGTCCGGCAAGTCGTGCGGGCTGGGCGGCACGGCGGCAGCGGGGGCCTCGGCGGCGAGCAGCGATTCCAACTCGGCGACCATGCGTTCACCAAGTACGTGTTCGAGCTGGTCGGCGTCGCGGTCAACGTGGCTCGGGGC
>CAZNDQ010000474.1:0-3710 GCA_964571825.1 uncultured Planctomycetales bacterium
TTGCGTGGGCAGTTGCCGCGCCATCGAGCTGTACGCCGCCAATTGCTCGGGTGTGATGCTCTGATACTCCTGAGGCGAGCTTGTCGTGTCGCTCAGTTCCATCCGTGTACTCTACTGGCGAAGGGCCCGCTAAAACAAGCGAGCCCTCGGGTACCCATCCCCTGGCGAAACGGTATTCCGCGCGCTCAAGCTGGGCAAAGTCAAGCGGCTCCCCCGGCAAAATGCCAGAGTTGCTTGATCTGCATTCTGATCGCGCTTTTATCTCCGCCTGGCCGCCTTCTTTCGCAGCTTCTCGAACACCTCACCCGCCGGACGGCCCTTCCCTGCCTCCATCTCCTCCAGGCCCCGCCGGATGCCCTCGATCGCCTCCGCCCGGTCCAGCACTTCCATCATCTCCTGATACGCCGCCGCGTCCTGCACCACCAGCGCCGGCCGACCGTTGATCGTCAGCACCTCCGGCCGCCGCCTCTTTCTACAGCCGACTATCTCCGTGCCCTGAACCAAGACGAATCGCGCTCCTTGACTACCGCACCACGACTGGCTAACATCCCGCTCGGCAGGCCGACCCCCTTCTACCGCGCTTTGTAGCCTATTGCGCACCAGGTCGGTACGCCATCGTCAGCGTAGTTGCTAGTGGTCTGGGCACCGAGTTCGCTGTTCAGGTTGCTGCGGCCATTTTTCATGGCGAAACACCGTACTGCGTTTTGCGCAGGTTCGAGAGTCCTATCGGAGACAGTGACATGAGAAAACCTCCATTCGCAATCACGTTAGCGACTTTCGTTGCCATTTCTATGATTCCCCCGTGCGCGACCGCGCAGAGTTCAGAGCATTCGTACAAAGCGGACCCTAAGGGGTGTAAGTCGTTTCTGGCTATGATTGGGATTAGGAGTGAGGAGCGAACAAAAGGGTATGACTCTTTCCTTCCTGCCGAGCCAAATCAACGAACGCTGCTAATACATTTGGGAGACGGCTTGTCTACGATAACCCATAGTAGCGGCGACAGTTGGAAGGTACCGGCGCCGTATTACATCGCCGTAAGGCGCGGACCTAGCGGAAAGGTCGACATGGTTGATGTTTCTTTTGCTGACAGCCATTTATTTGAGGTGGAGACCGGAAAACCAATCCAAATACAGGGCGAACTTTGGATTGTGCGCTCTCCTGACAATTCTCATTGTGCCGTGGCGCAGTCAATCACAGATGCGCCAACGTTCTTCCTCCAGGACTCGTCCCAAAGTCGCCTTGCCGTCGCCGCGCGGAATCGCGAGGGTCTTGAAGCGCGACTATCGCGCGTTAGTAGAGATAACAGCAGATTGCTGTATGCCCTGCCTCGAACGGAGGCAGAACTTGAATCGATGGCTTTGAACGTCGGAAAACTCGACGATTGGACCCGCCTTGCTGGGCGCGTGGATGAACTCAAGCTGAAGCAGATTGAGCCGGACATTGAGGGCCGATTCTTGGAGGAGATTAGTAGGTCTATTGAGAACGGCGAGAATGTTCTTATTTGGGCACACGCTCTCTCGCCGACCGACCTCGTACTGCCGGTCGTGGAGTCGCCCGGCGCCCCCCGGAGACTCATAAGCCTCGACACGTACACGCTTGGCGAGTACATTGCAGCTGGTGCTGGACGATCGAAGAATCCCGGATTGGTTATCTCAAACGTTTGTTTTGCAGCGGACGACCTGGGACTTTCAACTGCCATTTCCTCCGCTACTCCCGTAGTGGTGCCTAAGGAAAGGTATGCCACATCCGGCATAGGCGTGCTCGAGCAAATTGCGTCCGGCCAGTTCAGCAAGTCATCGCTCGGTTCATCTGGAATTGCCCTCTCGCTGTCCATTGTTCTTGTGTCGGGGATGGAGGAAGACAATACCGAAACGGAGATTGAGAGTGATGCGATGCCCTAGCGTTGAACAAGTCGAGGCTATCCGCAGCCTGCCCGACGGAGAGCTTCAAAAGGCTCTCGTGGAGTACGGGGCGCGCATAGATCCAATTCTCTGTGGGCCGGAGGAAGGATATGCCGAGCGGGCTAAGGTCATATTGCGCAAGACCCTGTGTCCCACCACTTGTGAGTTTCTGAGGCATTCCGAACTGCGCGAAACTGTTGAAGTAGCTGTTGCAATTGCTGAGTCGTTCGCTAAAGCGATCGCCGGAACGACACCCGTCCCTTCCGCAAGTCTACTGTGTAAGTTGAGCTTGTTGCTTGCGCGAAACGGCCTACCTGCCGTCTTAAGCTGCCCTAAGTGCCCCTTGATGGCGGAATCGACCGCCCGTCGGTGACAAGTGTATGCATAAAGCCAAATCGGATGGCCGTGCTGCTTTGCACAACGAGGCTTTTGTTCCCCTTTGCCTCCTTCCCGGCCGCTCACATCGAATACGTCTCGCCCCGGACGAATTGGAAGAATTGGCCGCGATCGACTATCCGAATTGTGGGACGTAACTTCTCCAGTCCAGGCGAATTCGACATGCTCTGGGCCCATTTCTTCGCCACCGGTGACATCGCCCCCATCCGCCAACTCGTCCGGGCGCTGCCGCTGGTTGCACAGGACGACTTCTCAGTCTCCGTCATAGGCCGAGCGGCTGCCTGGTCCCTCGAAAGCAACTGCAAACAGCACGACCTCGTCCGCGCCTACTGCACCTGGATCGAAGAGCACGACGACCTCGCCGGCCTGCACCGCAAACTCCTCCACCGCTGCATCCACGGCCCGCCCAAACGCGACTCGGCGCCCCCAGGCCCCGCCACCGCGCCCACGGACTCGGCGCCTGCAGACACGGAAATGAATTAATCTCCCCCGCCCCGCCGCGCGCGGACTTCGCCCTGCCCCCGGATTCGTCTAACATCACCGTCATGACGTTCGATGAAGCTCGCCGTTGCATCAAGCGCGGAGACCTGCTGTCTCTGCGTCACGCATTGGACGAAGGTCTGGATCTCAACCTGGCTTATCGTTCCGGGTGTACGCTGCTCATGCTTGCTGCCTTGAAAGGCCACACGCCCATCGGGCAACTGCTCTTCGCCAGAGGGGCCCGAATCAACGCCATGGATAACTCGGGCGATACGGCGTTTTCTCTGGCGGCGTTCAAAGGGCACGTAAAGTTCGCCCGTTGGCTGCTTTCCGTCGGCGCCTCGACCGATTGCCGCCCGTACGGACTCGACTTTGCCATGTGGCTCAGGAAGGGCTCAGGACTGTCCGAGAAGAGTCTCTCCAGGGTGCTCGCCCTCCTCGGTCACCAGGCGCACCCTCAATAGCAGCCAACGTCAACCGGGGCCACCGCCCCGAGTAAAACGCAACCCGGCTACGTGGGGAAGCTTTGGTGCTCCTCTTCGCTGCGCTCTTGGCTCCTGCCCTCGTCGCCGCCCGCTCCCAGAGCTGCACCTACTCCCGCTTCCCAACGAGCTCGATCGGTGTCATCTGTCCCGCCATGCCCCGGATTGTGCGGTGCCCCCGTCCCTTTTGTCCACCTCGCCCGCCCTCGAAGTGCGCGCTCACCAACCGGGCTCCCCGCCCCAATCAGCGCCTTCTTGAAACCCGCCAATCCGCACCGCGCTCACCCGCATGCACGTTCGCCGATTGACACTCGATTGCCCGCATTCCGCATTCCGCAATCCGCAAGGAGTTTACCCGCCCATGGTGGGCACTCCGCAATTCTGCCTCGTCCACCTCGTCCACTTCGTCCACCTCGTCCACTCTGTCCACCGTCCACACCTCTCCGCCCGT
>CAZNDQ010000475.1:0-3705 GCA_964571825.1 uncultured Planctomycetales bacterium
GCACCGGCTGGAGATGGCCGAGGCGGCGTATGCACTGGCCGTCGCCGGCCCGCGCGAGGAGGAGATCGCCCGCGCCCGCCACGCCGTCGCTTCGCAGCAGGCCGTGCTTGAACGCGCGCAGTACCTGCTGGAACACACGGAGGTCCGGGCGCCGTTCGCCGGGACGATCGTGCGGCGCTTCGTCGAGGTGGGCCAGTGGGTCGATGCCGGCGGCAGCGTCGCCGAGCTGATCGAGCTGGACACGGTGCTCGTGCGCGTCAACGTGCCGGAATGGGCGATTGCCTACGTGGACGTTGACGAGAACGTGCGCGTGTTCGTCGACGGGCTGCGCAAGACGTTCCAGGGGTCGGTGCTGCACATCGTGATGCAGGCGGACCTCTCGGCGCGGACGTTTCCCGTCGAGGCCGAGATCGACAACGCGCAGTGGGAGCTGCGTGCGGGCATGTCGGCGCGGGTGACGATGGTCGGCGGAGAGCGCCGGCCGGGGATCGTGGTGCCCAAGGACGCGGTCGTCGAGCGCGACGGCGTCAAGTACGTCTCGATCGTCATGAGCGGGGCGCAGGGCCTGACGGCGATGCCCACGCCGGTGACGATCGGCGCGGAGGTTGACGCGTTCGTCGCCATCACCTCGGAGAACGTCCCGGTGGGCACGCCCGTCGTGGTGCGGGGCAACGAGGGCATCCTGTTCCCGATGCCGGTGGCGGCGGAAAATCCGCAGGAATTACAGACGGGCGGCCCGCCGGCGGCCGATCAGAAGCAGTCGCCATAGAATCCGACCGATGAACCTCATCCGCGCCAGCATCGAGAACCCCGTCAAGGTCTCCGTGGCCGTGCTGCTGGCTGCGCTGTTCGGGCTGCTGGGGATGTTCAACATCCCGATCCAGCTCACGCCGAACGTCGATCAGCCGATCGTCACCGTGACGACGCGGTGGAACGGCGCCAGCCCGGCCGAGATCGAGAACGAGATCATCAAGCGACAGGAAGAGAAGCTCAAGAGCGTCAGCAGCCTGAAGAAGATGACCTCGGTCTCGCGCGAGAGCGAGGGGGAGGTGACGCTGGAGTTCCACGTCGGCACGAGCAAGGACGCGGCGCTGCGGGACACGATCGAGCGCGTGAACCAGGTGAGCAACTATCCGCTGGAGGTCGAGCGTCCGGAGATTGTGGCCTCGGATTCGTCGCTCAACTCGCCGATCGCCTGGCTGAACATCTTCGCGCCGGAGGGGTTCGACCCGTCGACGCTGTACGACTTCGTTTACGACCACGTCAAACCGCCGCTGGAGCGCGTTGAGGGGGTCGCGCGGGTGGACATCTACGGCGGACGCGAGCGCGAAGCGCAGGTACGGATCGACCCGCGCAAGCTGGCGGCGCGCGGGCTGACGTTCCGCGACGTGGAGGCTGCGCTGCGCCGCCAGAACCGCAACATCTCGGCCGGCACGGTGATGCAGGGCAAGCGCGACTCGGTCTTCCGCACGATGGGGGAGTTTGCCTCGACCGAGGAGATCGCGCGGACGATCGTCGCCTATACGGCCGGCGGGCCGGTCTACGTATCCGACGTCGTCCGCGACCCCGAACCGGACGATCCGCGTCCGGGCATCGAGGTCACCTACAAGAAGCGGACGGGCTTCGTCCGCTCGAAGGGGCAGCCGATTATCGCGTTGCCGGTCCGCCGCGAGACCGGCGCCAACGTCGTCGAGGTGATGAAGCACCTGAAGGTGCAGATCGCGGACCTGAACCGCAACGTGCTGGCGCAGCGCGGCCTGCGGATGGAGCAGACGTACGACGAGACGGTGTACATCAACTCGTCGATCGGGCTGGTGCGCAACAACCTGATCTACGGCAGCATTCTGGCGATCATCGTGCTGATGCTGTTCCTGCGCAACACGGCGGCGACCGCGGTCGTCGCCTTCGCCATCCCGGTCTCGGTGATCACGACGTTTCTCGTCATCGCGCTGACCGGGCGCAGCCTCAACGTGGTGATGCTGGCGGGCATTGCCTTTGCGGTGGGGATGGTGGTCGACAATTCGGTCGTCGTGCTGGAGAACATCTACCGCCACCGCGAGACGGGCAAGCCGATCCTGCAGGCGGCGCTGGACGGGACGCAGGAGGTGTGGGGGGCGGTGCTGGCCAGCACGCTGACGACGATGGCGGTGTTTGTTCCGGTGCTGTTCATACAGGAGGAGGCGGGCCAGCTCTTCCGCGACATCGCCATCGCCATTGCCGTGGCGGTGTTCATTTCGCTGGTCGTCTCGGTGACGGTGATCCCGACGCTCTCGGCGCGGCTGCTGCGGCGCGTCGACCAGGAAGCGGTGCAAAAGCGGCTGGCCTGGTCGTGGGCGCGGGTGCGCGAGCGTTTTGCGCGGCGTCCGCCGCGGCCCGGGGCGGTGCCGGATTCCGGCGCGCCGACGAACCCGGTTCACCGGCTGGTGCGCTGGATCATTCCGCGCCCGGCCGCGCGGCTGGCGACGATCGTACTCCTGACGGTCGCCTCACTCGTGGGCAGCCGCTTGCTGATCCCGCCGTCGTCGTACCTGCCGCCGGGCAACCGCAACCTCGTCTTCGGCTACGTGATCACGCCTCCGGGGTACAGCGTTGCCGAGTTTGAGAGCATCGCCGCGACGATCGAGGAGGGTCGGCCCGACAAGCCCGAGAGCGGCCTGCGCCGCTACTGGGAGGCCGAGCCGGGCAGCGCCGCGGCGGCCGCGCTGCCCAAGGTCGAGATGCGCGTCGGCGTCACCGACGTTAACGGCAAAACCGAACCTCGCACCGTCGATGTCCAGCCGCCGCCGCTGGCCAATTTCTTTTTCGTCTCGTGGCGCGGCGGCGCGTTCATGGGGGCGATGAGCGCCGACGAGACGCGCGTCACGCCGCTGGTCGACGTGCTGTCCAACACTGCGGCCGGCATCCCCGGCGCCAACGCCTTCTTCTCGCAGAGCAGCCTGTTCAGCGATCCGCGCGGCAGCGGTAACTCGGTCGACCTCGAAATCCGCGGGTACGATCTCGACGAGGTGCGCCGCGTGGCCGCGCTGCTCATCCAGCCGATCATGAGCCGCTTCGGCTATCCGCGGCCCGACCCGGTCAACTTCGACCTCGGGCGGCCGGAGGTGCAGGCCATCCCCGACCGCGCCAAGGCGGCGGACCTCGGGCTGAACGTCGAGGACGTGGGGTTCATCATCCGGGCGTGCGTCGACGGTGCGTACGTCGGCGAATACAACGAGCGCGGGGACAAGATCGACCTTGTGCTGATCGTCGACGGGATGGAGAACGCGCCGACGACCGAGATCGAGAACATTCCGATCTACACGCCGACGGGGAAGGTGCTTCCCCTCGCCAGCGCCATCCGCTTCGTCAATACGACCGGGCCGCAGCAGATCAACCACATCGAGGAGCAGCCGGCGGTCAACCTGTCGATCCGCGTGCCGCAGCAGATGGCGCTGCAGTCGGCGATGGAACTGGTCGAGAACGACATCATCCGCCCGATGCGCGAGGCGGGGACCATCCCGCCGAGCATCATCACCAGCCTCGCGGGCAACGCTGACAAGCTGGTGCAGACGCAGCGGGCGCTGTTCGGCGAGTGGACCGGGCTGAACGTCCGCTCGGTGCTCAATCTCGCGCAGAGCCGCGGTTTCCTCGCGCTGATCGTCACGTATCTGCTGATGTGCGCGCTGTTCGAGTCGTACCTTTACCCGTTTGTCATCATGTTCTCGG
>CAZNDQ010000476.1:0-3698 GCA_964571825.1 uncultured Planctomycetales bacterium
CGGCGTCGGCAAGGGCGTAGACCTCGTCGCGGCGCTGGCCGGGCGCGGGGAGTCCGGCCGGGGGCTCAGCGCCGGAGACCTCTGAGTGTGTCGACCGGCGCGCGGGTGGCAGAAACGGTTCGCGCGCCGCCGACGACGACGGGGTTGGCTCCACCGCCGAATCCGCAGCGGCCGGGCCGGTCCCGGCAGGCTCGGCGGCCGTACGGCGCGATCGCGCGGCGCGCGCCGGGGGCGACCCGTTCGATGTGGGGGAGTCCGATTCGGGTGGAATGGCGTCAATGCGGCCAGTCGATGCTGAATTCCCAGTGCGGTCTTCGCCGATGACGACGTCGACGGCGGGCGGGAGCGCGCGGCCGCTCGCAAGGGCCTCGAGACGCGCGATGCGCGCGTCGGCGTCGCGGAGCAGGGCCTCAAGGCGGGCGGCCTTGGTGTCGAGCTGCGCGCTGAGGCGCCGCGAAGCCTCGTGCAACTCGGCGATCAACTCACCCATGTCGGACTTGAGGCCGGCGTCCTCGCGGAACTGGGCGATCTGGCGGCGGGCGAACTCGCGCGGCGATTCGTCGGCGTCGCGGCGGCGGCGCCGGGCGCCGGCGAGCATCACGAGCGTCAGCACCAGCACGCCGGCCAGCAGCGCGAGCTGCGGCAGTTCAAACGCCGTCGCGGCAACAAGCAGTCGATGATCTGGGAGCATCGGATTCACATGTGCTATCCGTGCGTGAAACAGCGGGTGCGTCCGGGACGGATTCTACTCGCGGCACCCCGCGTCGGCCCGCCGCGCAGCGTCGATCACGTCGCGGAGGGGGAGGCCGTGCTGCGCGGCAATTCGCCGGCAGTCCTCATACTCCGGCGTCCTGGACAAGCATCGACCCTTTCGGCTGCCGAGCTTGATCCGCACCGGGCCCCAGGGGGTCTGGACGGTCTCGTGGACGCGGACGAGCGTCGTGCGGCGGGCGGTCGAGCGGCGGACGCCGAAGGTTGGAGACTCGGCGAAGAGGAGCGTCTCGAGGGCGTCGGCGTCGGCGGGGCGGGCGAGGATGGTGATCATCGTCCCGGGCCGGCCTTTCTTCATACCGATGGCCGTGGTGAACACGTCGAGGGCCCCGGCCGCAAGCAGCCGCTCGCAGAGGTGCCCAATGACCTGCCCCGTTGCGTCATCAAGGTTCGTTTCCAGCACTGTGACGTCGTCCACACCGTCGTCGCCGCCCCGGGGTGCGGCATCGCCGAGCAGGACGCGGAGAACGTTGGGGCGATGTTGCCCGTCGCGAGTTCCTGCGCCGAGCCCGACCGCACGGATCGTCACGGCCGGCAGCGGGCCGAACGATTCGGCGAGCGTTGTGAGAATCGCGGCGCCGGTGGGGGTGGTCAGTTCACCGACTTCGTCGCAGGCGGCCAGCGGGACGCCGCGCAGCAGGATCGCCGTAGCGGGCGCGGGGATCGGCATCTCACCGTGTTCGCAGCGGACGGCGCCGCTACCGACCGGGATCGGCGAGCAGACAATGCGGTCCACACCCAGGGCATCGAGGGCGGCGCAGGCGCCGACGACATCGACAATAGCGTCGATCGCGCCAACCTCGTGGAAATGCACCTTCTCGACGGTTGTTCCGTGGACCAGGGCCTCGGCCTCGGCGAGGCGCGTGAAGACGCGGACGGCACGGTCGCGGACCCGCTCCGGCAGCGCGGCCGTTTCAATAATCTCGCGGATGTGCCGGAGGTGCCGATGCGGGCGCGGGGCGTCGGGCGCGAGGATCACGTCGAACTTCGTCGCCGCCAGCCCCTGTTTGCTCACCTTCGCGGCCGAAAGCGAATAGCCGGACAGGCGCAGCGCGGCGAGCGCGTCGCGCAGGCGGTCGAGAGACAGGCCAGCGTCGAGCAGCGCGCCGAGGATCATGTCTCCGGAGGCGCCACTGAAGCAATCGAACCAGGCGAGGGTCATGGGGCGGTCCACGGGAGGGGGCAGCAGGGCGGCCGGGTCACGCCTCAGCCTCCCGCATCAGGCCGGTGCACTTGCGAACGGAATCAACGGTGACGCCGACCTCGTCGAGGGCGCGCTGCGCGACGCAGTCCTTCTCCATGAGCAGGCCGAGGAGAATGTGTTGCGAACAGACGTGGTTGGAGTCGTGTGCGCGGGCCTGTTCGATGGCGTTGGCGACGACATTGCGGAAGTGCGGCGTGCCGGGGAGCCGTCCGAAGACCCACGTCTCGTCCATGCTGGCCTGTGCCAGTTTGTCGATCCGCTTGCGCAGCATCGCCGGCGTCACGTCGTGCTGTTCGAGAATCTGTGCGCCCACCGACTCGCCCCTGCGGGCGATGGCCAGCAGCAGGTGCTCCGTGCCGACGTATTCCTGATGAAATTCGCGCGCGATCTCGTTGGCGGATTTGATGACTTCCTGCACGGTATGGCTGAGGGATTCGCGCATGGGTTCCCCGAAGACGATGTTCATGGCGCGGCTGCGGCCGGCGCGGCGTTCTCGACCTGCGCCGTCGGTGCAGCGGCCCGCTCGCGGAGCAGCTCGCGCTTGAAGGCACTATATCCGAGGCTGACCAGCGCGACAACGATCGAAGCGATGAGGGTGAGGCGGATGATCCTGAGGCGGTTGGCGATTTCGCGGTCGCGCCATTCAGCCAGGCGTTCGTCGATTTCGTCGAGCTTGCGGTCGACGCGGGCCTCGATTTCGTCAAGCTTGGCGTCAATGTAGGTGTCGGCCGCGCCCTTGATCCGGCGCGCGACGCCGCCAAAGATGCCGAGTGAACCGCCGGCGGCAACCGGCGCAGCCAGGTCGCTCTCGGGCAGGAAGCGGTACTCGCCGATCTCGTCCCGCGGTGGGCGGCCGACCAGCCGGCCGATCAGCGAAGAGACAACCTGTCGGCGCTGCTCGCGCACGCGCTCCCAGAGGGGCACGGCGGCGACGATCCGCCGCGCGAGCTGTTCGTCGGTGTCGGTATCGAGCGGTTCGACGTCGCGCAGGCGGGCGAGGGCGACCAGTCCGCGGCGCGACAGGCCGGTCAGATCGACGCGGCGGATGCGGGCGATTTCGCGGGCGAGCGTTTCCTTGGAGGCGGAAGCGCGGACGGGCCGGCGGGCCCAGATGACTACATCGAGCAGGGCGTCGCGGTCGATCTCCAGCAGCAGTTCCTGGCGGCGGCGGACGATTCGAAGCAGCTCACCGCGCTGGACATTGCGTTGTGGGTCGAGGCCGAGTTCTCGCGCCAGGCGCAGCAATTCGTCGGTCGGCAGATCGGAGAGCGTTTGTGCGGTGGGGCCGGTGCTCACGTGGACCTCATGATGAAGAACCCGACGCGGTGATGGGCGGTGATGACGACGAGCAGCAGAAGGGAGAGCGCGGCGATCAGTGCCAGTTCGGCAGCGAAGGGGCGCAGGCGCACACCGCGGAGCAGAAACAGCGTGTAGTCGCGCAGGAGGAGGACGTGGGGGTCTCGGGCCCGGTACCAGGCAATGAGGCGGCGGGCCTGCACATAGAGGCGAACGGCAGCGTAGGAACTGACGACGATGAGCAGCAGGCGGCGGAAGAGGTAGAAGAGATCGATGTCTTCGAGCATGCGCGGACACTCCGGCGGGCCGAGCGGCGCGCGGTATCGCCCGATCATTCTATCGCGGGCGGCGCGGCCAGCGAAGTGGCGGGCGCGGACGGCGCGGGCGCCGTCGCGCGCGGCGGCGGCCCTGGCATAGCTGCGCCGGC
>CAZNDQ010000477.1:0-1381 GCA_964571825.1 uncultured Planctomycetales bacterium
GGGTACCGGATCAAGCCGTAGCCGTCAGCGCATCGGGGATCGAGTCCATTGGTGCCGGTGCGCAGACTCGAACTGCGGACCTACTGATTACGAATGCTCCCCGCGTTCGTTCTCGAACGTTCTCGATACGCTGCCACGAGGTGGAGATGCCAGTTCGACAGGCGCTCATGCTCGGCCTCGCCTCGCGCAGTGCCGCAGCCTCGCGCGGGACGATCAGGATCAGGTGTACCGAATGGCCGGCGCCGCGCAGCCACATCTGGGTCTGCAGCAGGTCGGCCTTGTTCGACTCGCCGATCCGGATGCCGCCCGCGCCGATGCCGGCGCCCTTCAGGCCCTGCGTGACGCCGAACCCCTCGAGCCCTCCGAAGCGCAGATCCGGATGCGTGTCGAGCAGCGTCACGTTGGCGAGCTTCGACCATTTGTCGTTCGCCACCGCAGCCAGGTCGGTCGGTGGACTCGGCGGATCGAGGTCGACCTGCAGGACCGCGCTGTCGACGCCGGGCTTCACCTCGAGTCGATTCCAGCCAGTGGCCGACGAGTCGAACCACTTCGGCTCCGGACTCTCGATCAATACACCCAGCACACGACGACGCGCGAGCAGGCCGACGCGCGACTGCCAGGCACCCGGCAGGTCGATTGCGAGCCCCGAAGCCGGCTCGCGCACCGTGTGCGAGCCGGCGTCCGGCGCCGGCACGGCAGCGGGAATCATGGTGGCAGCGGGAACCGCAGCGGCAACAGGGTCCGTGGCCGCCACGGGGATCATGTCAACGGCGGGGTCTGTGGCCGCCACGGGGATCATGGCGGCAGCGGAAGCCGCCGCGTCGTAATGGCGCTGTACGAATCGACCGATCAGCGTCCGGGCAGGTTCCTCGCTCGCGAGCCCGACGAACCCGATCCGCTCGGTCCGGCGCCGCACGTGGAACTTCATCGGGTTGGCCCCCTCGGAGTCCCCGTACCGCCGGTCCAGCCCGCGCGGCTCTTGCCAGCCCCAGTACAGATCGACGCTGCCGTCCGGTCGTCGGTCCACCTCCAGCGCCGCGAACTCGCCCGAACCATAGGACTGCAACGCCCCGTCCGCGTGCACCAGCACGCGCCGGTCGGTAATGCCGTAGACCCGGGGCCGGCTGCCGGCGCGCCGCGCGAAAGCTTCCAGCGCGAAGGAAGATGAGAAGAAGACCGCGGCGAAGAGGACCGGCAACGCGAGACCCGGCAGCAGTTCCTCGACGCCGGCGAGCACCGTGACGATGAACGCCAGTGAGCCAGCGAACACGAAACCGAACCGGTGCTCGACGCCTCCCGCGGCGATCGGACCGGCGATTGCTGACCATTCGAGCCGTTCGCCGGAGTCCAGATGCGGACGAAGCAGGTCGGCGGGATCGAT
>CAZNDQ010000477.1:1391-3695 GCA_964571825.1 uncultured Planctomycetales bacterium
ACCGCGACCGGATCCTCGTCGGCCACGACGACCTCGGCCCCGCCCGCGATACGGCCGAGTCGGGCGGCGGCTTCGCGCGCCATCGTGTCGATCGCGGGCATGCGCTGCATCTCCTGGTTGCCGTGCTTCATGAATCGGCATGTGAACGACACGGCCCGCCCGCGGAGTGTTGCTTCGTGCGTGGAAGCCTCGTGAACGCGCCAGTCCCGGCGCGAAGGGCCCCGCGCACTAGACGGGATAGCACCCCGCGTGTCGAGGATGCATTGCCTGATTACGGACCGCGGCGTATCCGCAGTGCCATCGCAACCGGGTTTCGTGGTAAATGGACGCTTGCTCGCGGCAACGCGTTGATCAACAGCAGCCTTCTGGAGACTGTCCCGGTGAGAACCTCATCGCTTCTGCTTGCCGCCTGTCTGGCCGGTACCGCCGTTCAGGTATCAGCGAACGAATTCAACGGAACCATCAAAGGTTCGATCGACGGTCATCCAATCGACGTGAAGGCGGTCTGCTCGCCCGACAAGCAGCCCTGGGACATTCTCCAGGTGGTTTCCGATCCGGCCCACCAGGTCATGTCGCTGCGCGACGTTGACGGCGACCGCATCGCGATCGTGGCCGGCGCCATGCGAAGCATGCGCACCGTCTCGATCACGATGAAGCTTGGCGAGACCCTCTACAAGTTCGGCAGCCAGCGTGCCGCCAGGTTCGACGATGGCGGCTTCGGGATCGTCGGAAAATTCGATCGTACCGAGGGCAAAGGCAAGGACCAGAAGGTCGTGAGCTCGTACCAGGCCGACCTGACCGTGGTGTGCAGGGACATTTGAGCCTGTGCCTGGCCGGGCTCTGGCACCCGGGCTTCGATCGACGAGAGGAGACACCGATGTCGAGGATGATTGCCGCTTTCCTGCTGCTGCTCCCGCTCGCCTGGCTGCCCGCTGGCACGGCCGGCGCACAGACCGACAAGGAGTTGCGCGATCAGCGCAGCGCCGCGCAGAAGGAGCGCAACGAGAAGAAGAAGCAGCGCGACCGCGAAATGGCGGACGCCTTGCGCGAGCTGCGCGAGCACGCGCGCCAACTGGATACCGATTACCGCGAGAGGCTCAGGCAGGTCGACGTCGACTTCGAGCTGAAACGGGTCGAGCTGGAGGCCGGGCACAAGGCGAAGGTCGCCGCGGCCGAGGCCGAGTTCATGAAGAAGCTTTCCGTTGCGATGACGGCATCCGGCAACGAGGACATGCAGCAACGGATCGCCAGGCTCGAAACCGAGACGAAGGCGATGTCGTCGGAGTTGTTCAGGCTCAGGCAGGACGCAGCCGGCATCGAGCACAAGGAGCGCATGGCGGTGGCGGCCCGCAAGCACGAACTGCTCGCGGAAATGGACCAGACCGTGCTGCGCAAGGCCGCGTCCCTGGGCCTGACGCGGGAGCCTGCACCTGTCCTCGCCAGCCCGATCGGTGGTGAGCTCACCCGCCCGGAAGAGCAGTGGAACGAACGCGAACGCAAGGAGGTCAGGACGATCGCCGAGCGCAACGACAAGGCGCTGGCGAAATACGCCAACGGCGCAAAGCTGCGCGAATGGGAGCGCGCGAACCTGGACGAGGACTTCCGGCTCGCCTGGGAAGAGAAGCGCGAGCTCGATGAGCTCGTCTCCCAGCGGATGCTGTTTCGCAGTTTCATGCTCCAGGCCGACCCGTCCAGGCCGGCGGACGCCCAGTCCTTCACCGACCGTCTCGCCGAGGCAGAGCACCAGGAGAAGCTGATCAGGATCAAGTACGATCAGCTACGCAAGACGAAGGCGATCGAACGGCGCGAGGCGCGCAGGAAACTGGGCGGATAGCGAACTCTTCTAGTCGATCCTGTCCGCGTCGGGGGCTTCCCGAATCAGTCGCACGCCAGTTCGAGCGCCTGCAATGGCAGCTCGAAGCAGCAAGATTCCGCTGGTTCGGTAGCGCCTCGCAGTTCACCCCCGAGTACAAGCACTTCTTCGGCAAGCCGCCGCTGCGCGACCTGCAAACATTCAAGCATGGCACAGGTGAAGAGTAGCCAGCCCGGACGCCATGCGCGGATTGCGCGGGGACGGTCAGTCGTCGCGAACGATACGGCGATGCTTGCGCACGATGGTCACCGTCGGCTTCTTCGCCGGCGCGGGAGCACGCTCGATCGGCTCGTCATCGGCCTCGCCGCCGTGCGGCTGGCGCGAAAACGACGGCCGCGGCGGCCGCGAATCGGAGTCGCCGCGCGATGGTCGCCCGCCGCCCCGCCCGCCGGTGCTGCAGGTGGTGCAGCGCGTGGTCACGCGGCACTTGC
>CAZNDQ010000478.1:0-3690 GCA_964571825.1 uncultured Planctomycetales bacterium
CGGGGACGGGGCGGTGAATCCCGATCCGCAGGGGCGCGCGTATCCGGCGACGGCGCAGCACGCGGTGCGGCAGGGCAGGCACCTGGCGAAGAATCTGGCGCGGGTGCTGCGCGGGGAGCAGCCGACGCCGTGTGTGATCCGGAGCGTGGGATCGCTGGCGGCGTTTGGCTGCCGGACGGGCGTGGCGAAGGTGCTGGGGATCAAGCTGTCGGGATTTGCGGCGTGGGCGATGTGGCGGACGGTGTATCTGTTGAAGATGCCGGGGTGGGCGCGACGGGTGCGCGTGGCGCTGGATTGGACGATGGATTTGTTCTTTCCGCGTGACTATGTTGAACTGGGCATTCACCGACCGTCGAGCGCCGCGGAAGACGACGCGGGCTAGTCGATTCGCGCGCGAGCAACCGCCCGTTGAGAACCCATGAGCCGAGCGCCAACGACGCTGAGCAGTTCGAACCTGCCGTTCGTGGAGCAGATGTACGCCGAGTATTTGCGCAATCCGTCGGCGGTTGCGGCGGATTGGCGCGCATACTTCGAGTCGGCGGGGGATGGTGGGCGCGGGGATGCGGTGCCGCCGGCGCCGTCGTTCCGTCCGCCGAGCCTGTTTCATGCGCGGGGTGACGGGCGGCCGGCGGGGGCGTCGGCGGCGGACCCGGCCGCGCTGCAGGACCGGGTGGACCAGCTCCTCCGCGCGTATCGCGTGCGCGGTCACATGGTGGCGCGGCTCGATCCGCTGGAGCTGCCGCGGGCGCCGCAGCCGGAGCTGGATCCGGGTCACTACGGCTTTGGCGCTGAGCACATGGAGCTGGTGTTTTCGTGCCGGACGCTGTCGGGCGCGACGCGGCGGCCGTTGCGCGAAATCATCGAGTGTCTGCGGAACACGTACTGCCGGTCGATCGGCGTGCAGTTCATGCACATCGACGATCTGGCGACGCGGCACTGGCTGCAGGAGCGGATGGAGGGGACGGAGAACCGGCTGAAGCTGAGCCGGACGGAGCAGTTCCGCATCCTCAAGTTGCTGACGGACGCGGTGGTGTTCGAGGAGTTCATTCAGCGGAAGTACGTGGGGGCGAAGAGTTTTTCGCTGGAGGGTTGCGAGAGTCTGATCCCGCTGCTGGCGCTGGCGATCGACAAGGCAGGCGAGCAGGGGGTGCGGGAGATCGTGCTGGGGATGGCGCACCGGGGGCGGCTGAACGTGCTGGCGAACATCCTGGGGAAGCCGGCGCGGGAGATCTTCCGGGAGTTCGAGGACACGGACCCGGCGCTGCAGCATGGCAGCGGCGACGTCAAATATCATCTTGGATACAGTTCGGATTGGGAAACATCGGGGGGCAAGCGTGTACATTTGTCACTTTGTTTCAATCCGAGCCATCTGGAGTTCATCAATCCGGTGGTGCTGGGCCGGACGCGGGCGAAGCAGGACCGGCACGGGGACGCGGAGCGGCGGGCGGGTCTGGCGCTGCTGATCCACGGGGACGCGGCGTTCAGCGGTCAGGGAGTGGTACAGGAGACGCTGAACCTGAGCGAGCTGCCGGGGTACCGGGTCGGCGGAGCGATTCACATCATTGTGAACAATCAGATCGGGTTCACGACGTCGCCGGGCGCGGGGCGTTCGAGCATTTACGCTTCGGGCGTGGCGAAGATGCTGCAGATTCCGATTTTTCACGTGAACGGCGAGGACCCGGAGGCGGTGGCGCAGGTGATCCGGCTGGCGCTGGATTTCCGGGCGGAGTTTCGGCGGGACGCGGTGATCGACATGTGGGGATATCGGCGACACGGGCACAACGAGGGGGATGAGCCGTCGTTCACGCAGCCGCAGTTGTACAGCGCGATCCGCGCGCGCAAGTCGGTGCGGGAGGGGTATCTGGAGCATCTGGTGAAGCTGGGCGGGGTGACGGTCGAGCAGGGAGAGAGCCTGGCAACGTTCTGCCGGGAGTCGCTGGAACAGGGGCTGGCGGCGGCGCGCGAAGGGGATTTCGAGGCGGGGCTGCGCAGCGGGGAGGGCGTGTGGCGCGGGTACGTGGGCGGGCCGGACGAGGCGAAGCACGACGTGGCAACGGGCGTGGAGCAGGGGCGGCTGGGCGCGCTGCTGCGGCGAATGACGGAGCTGCCGGAGGGATTTCATCTGCATGCGAAGCTGCGGCGGTTCGTCGAGTCGCGGCGGGAGATGGCGGAGGGAAAGCGCGCGATCGACTGGTCGGCGGCGGAGGCGCTGGCGCTGGCATCGCTGGCTACGGAAGGCGTGCGGGTGCGGCTGAGCGGGCAGGACAGCGAGCGGGGGACATTCAGCCAGCGGCACGCGGTGCTGCACGACATGCGGGACGGACGGACGTACATGCCGCTGGCACATCTGGCGGAGGAGCAGGCACCGGTCGAGATCATCAACAGCCCGCTGTCGGAAGTGGGGGTGATGGGTTTCGAGTACGGGTACAGCCTCGACTGTCCGGAGGGGCTGGTGCTGTGGGAGGCGCAGTTCGGGGATTTTTTCAATGCAGCGCAAGTGATCGTCGACCAGTTTCTGGCGAGCGCGGAACACAAGTGGCAGCGGCTGAGCGGGCTGGTGCTGCTGCTTCCGCACGGGTTTGAGGGTCAGGGGCCGGAGCATTCGAGTGCGCGGCTGGAGCGGTTTCTGCTGCTGGCGGCGCAGGACAACATCCAGGTGGTCAGTCCGTCGACGGCAGCGCAGTATTTTCACTGTCTGCGGCGACAGGCGCTGCGCCAGTGGCGCAAGCCGCTGGTGGTGATGACGCCGAAGAGCCTGCTGCGACATGCGCGTGTGGCGTCGGGGCTGGAGGAACTGGCGGGGGGGGCGTTTCGGCCGGTGATCGGGGACGAGGCGGTCGAGGCGAAGCGGGTGCGGCGGATTCTGCTGTGCTGCGGGAAGTTGAGCGTCGAGTTGATGCAGCAGCGGGCGGCGAAGGGTCGGGAGGACGTGGCGATCGTGCGGCTGGAGCAACTCTATCCGCTGCGCGAGGAGGCGCTGCGGGTGGCGCTGGAGCCGTATGCGGAAGGAGTGCCGGTGTACTGGGTGCAGGAGGCGCCGCACAACATGGGGGCATGGCGGTATCTGCGGGTGCGACTGGGGGAGCGGGTGTTCGGTCGGGCGCTGCAGGGGATCACGCGGCCGGAGGCGGCGAGCCCGGGGACGGGGTCGCCGTCGCGGCATGAGCGCGAGCAGGCGGAGTTGATCGAGCGGGCGCTGGGGGACGAGGCGGATGGTGGCTGAAGCGGGCGCACCTACGGAGCTGCGAGGCGAAGGAGCGAAAGGATGAGTGTGGAACTGAAGATTCCGTCTTCGGGCGAGTCGATCAGCGAGGTGCAGATCGGCGAATGGCGCAAGGCGGAGGGGGAGCACGTGGAGCGGGACGAGATCGTGGTGGAGATCGAGACGGACAAGGCGTCGATGGAGCTGCCGTCGCCGGTGGCGGGGACGCTGGAGCGGATCGTGCATCGGGCAGGGGCAATGGTGCCGGTGGGCGAGGTGATCGGGTATATCGCGGAGGGCGGGAACGGGCGCGGGGAGGCGGGAAGCGCGGCGGAGAAAAGGCCGTCCGCGCAAAATGTTACAAAGAAGAAGGAAGCGCCAAAGGAAGAAAAACGGGAGACTGCGCCGGCGGCGCGGCGGGCGGAAGTCCGGGGCGGCGCGCCGGAGGAACCGGCCGAACCGCAGGCGGCGCCGCGCCGGACGGCGCC
>CAZNDQ010000479.1:0-3688 GCA_964571825.1 uncultured Planctomycetales bacterium
GTCGCACCCCGGACGGGGTGCGCGTGGTTAGCCGTCGGTGGAGCGAGTTCGCCGCAGGCGAACGAAGCGCAACCCACGGTGGCGCGAGAGAGGATTCCAAGCCCCGGATGGGGCGCCGGAACCCCCCGCGCGCGAAGCAATCCGGGTGGCCTGTCGAAGATCCGCCGCGGCGGGCCTAAGCCGCTTGATTCGCGCCCGCGAAGCCGCGGCGCAGGCATGTGGAGCATACCGATGAATACACCGCGCACCGGGTTTCCCGCGTCTGGCTCTCCTGCTCAACTGCTCGCCTGTTCTCCTCTCTCGGGCAAACTCTGCGAGCCCGCTGCCCCCCGCGCGACGGAGGCCGCTCGCGCACGCAGCGGAATGGAACCGATCGTGCTCGACGCAACCGGACAACCCGAGCGTCATTCTGACGGCCGATGCCGTCATTCTGAGCGCCAGCGAAGAATCTCCACTACCAGGTGCGCCCAGCACGCCGCCAGCCGCTCGCACGCCTGTATTCCGCAATCCGCAATTTCACCCTTGATGTGCGGCCGACGCGCAGCGTCGTGCGGCGACGAAGTCGCGTCGCATGTCAAGGGCCGCATTCCGCATTCGGGCTCATTCCGCAATCCGCAATCCGCATTCCGCATTTTTCTTGCTAGCCACAAGTCACTAGCCACTAGCCACTCTTCGCGCCGTCTCCCCCTCGTGTTCGCCCTACTGCTTGCGCTCGGTGCGCAACCAGCGCTCGGAACGCCCTACGAGGTTCTTTACGATGCGAATGTCGATGGCGTGTTCCCGGAAGACGAAGGGTGGGTGCGCATTACGAGCGCGGGTGGGGCGAATCGCACTGTGGAAAACGGAATCCTGACTCTCGATGGGCTCGCATGCAACCAGATCAGCGACCAGTATCGCTGGAACGCCATGGAAACCCTCGATCCCGATCCGGGCGAGATGTTCTACGCCGAGTGGCGCATGCGCCTCTTGCCTGGATCCGAAGATTCTGACGTGGGGGTCTTCATCGCTACCGATGCCATGCAACGCGCTTTCAATCTCCAATACAGCGTATTCGGAATGCGAAGTAGCCAAGACGATCGTGAGGTAAACCTGGATATGACCGTGCTCCACCGATTTCGTATGGAGTCACTGGACATGGTCGATTACGTCATGTACGTAGACGATGACTTAGTCTGGGATGGCGCGTTTGTTGCCCCCGCCATCTTCTCCTCACGAGTCAACTTCGGCGATCGTTTCATAGGTGCCGCATCCGCATCCGAGTGGGACTATTTCCGCTTTGGTGTAGTCGCCGTACCCGAACCGTCGACCTTGTTTCTTGTGGGATACGGGGTCTGTACGCTCCATCGACGTAGATGGCGCAAGGAAACCGTTCACAGAATGGAGGATTGGCCATGTACCGAACTACCTTACTCCTGATGCTCGGAACGCTCGCAGGTGCCGCGACCACTCGAGGGGCCACCATTCAGCAGTTGAACCCAGCACTCGGGACCACGCCCGGTGACCACTGGCTCTACGATTCCGACAACAACATCATCACTCTCAAGACCGCTAGCACTTCAGAAACGTACGTGTTTTGGTCGCATGAGATTGGCGATCCAGACACCCTTGCGCCAATTGCGATAATCACTCGGGCGCAGACACTCACATCTGGCACCGTCAAAGTCCAGATTAGTAAGTCGCTGTCCTCGCTCGTTCCCGGCGCGACTAACATCGGCAGAATCTCGTTTGACACGCAGGACATCACCTCCATCATCGAGGGGATCGAAATCACCGGCGATCTCTTCACAAGCGCCGCGTCAGCGGTCGACCACGTCACCGGCCCGATCGAGGTCGGCGGCGCGCTGCTCAACGCCATGACCGTCCTCGAAGACCTCGAGGGGGCGGTCTCGATCGCCGACTTCACCACCGTCGGCGCCGACATCGAGATCGTCGGCGATGCCCTCGAACCCATCGCCGTCGGCACCTACATCCCCAACCGCACCGCCTCCTCCGACGACTCCGTCTTCGCCGTCGCCGCCTGAAGTCCGCTGGCCGGTCTTGTAGGGCGGCGTCATCGACCCGCCATCTTCACGCATGCCGACAGACCGCTCACCGGCCGACCACTCCCCGCCGCACCACTGTCGATCATTCCACCAACCGATTCCCCTGGCCATGCCCGATGAGCGGCACCGCCTCCCGACAGGCCGCCGAACCTGAATCGTGCCGCCGTAGCCTCTCCTCCGCGTGCCACTGCTTCAAGCAGTGCGGCCGCCAACTCACGCTGCGCGCACCATCACACATTCGACCTCCGCTCGGCGCCCGACCGCCGGCATTCCGCATTCCGCAATCCGCAATCCGCATTTCCTCTGTCACCGACTACACCGGCGAGGACACACTGACCTGGCGCGCCAGCGAAGTCGGCACCACCCAGGAGTACTACGACGAGGCCGTCATCACCATCACCGTGACGGAGTAAAGCCCGGGCGACATTCGTCGGCCGGTAATCCTCGGCCGCGTCCCCCAAACACCGCGGCGGTGGCGGGCCCTGCGTCCGCCGCCGCCCATCTCACGCGTTTGCACGCTGGGCGAAGCGAAATTCCGACCCAGCGCGATTCACTCGTGAAGGCGCAGCTCCCCGCCTGAGCTGTGTTATCGGGCACCGCCACCGCGAAACCCCGCTTTAGAAAAAAATCCCGCGCCGCGTGGACTTCACCTGAACGTATCGTAAGGTTGGTGCGACTCGCGGCGGCATCGACGCCGGCTCCGTCCGGCCCGTGCTGCCGTCGCCGGTCGGTCGGGAAATAACGCCGAGTCACGGAGGCATCGCGGAGGCGATCGGATCGCAGGGGCCCGCCCGGAAACGGGCGCGCCCAACCAATACGAGTTCGTATCCTCCTCCCTCCTCCTGTGCTCGCTCCAGGCATCCCGAACAGCCTCGTGCTGTTCGGGAGTCTGGTGCTTTTACCGGCACCCCGCTCCACAGCCTGCGCACCACCTCGCCTTTACAACCCCGCGCCGACCGCCAAGACTGCCGCTCGATGTTCCGCGCCGCGCCCGTTCATCGCCGCCTCGCCGCCATCCTCCTCCTCACGTTCGCCCTCCGCGCCGCCGTCGCCGCGTACTCGCCCGCCGTCAGCCGCGACACCTGCACGTTCATCTGGTTCGCCCAGGACCTCGCCGCCGCTCCCGCCGCCGCCATGCGCGACCGCGACCAGCACCCCGGATACCCCGCACTGATTCTCGCGCTCCACGCACCGCTCGCCGCGCTCCTGCCCGCCGACCCCGTCCGCGCGTGGCAACTCGCCGCCCAGCTCGCCGCCATGCTCGCCGCCCTCGGCGTCACCGCGCTCCTCTTCCTCCTCACGCGCCGCCTCTTCGACGCCCGCACCGCGCTCATCGCCGCCTTCTTCGCCGCCGTCCTCCCCGAGAGCGTCCAGTTCTCCGCCGACGGCCTCTCCGACCTGCCCCACGCCCTTTGCTACCTCGCCGCGCTCGCCGCCGGCGCGGCCGCCCTCCGCACCGGCGCTGCGCGCTCGGCCTTCGCCTGCGGCGCACTCGCCGGCGCCGCCTATCTCATCCGCCCCGAGGGCCTCGGCGCCGCCCTCGCCGTCATCCTCATCCTCGCCCTCGCTGCTGCGCCGCTCGCGCTGCGCCGCCGCGCCGCCGCCGCGCTGCTCCTGCTCGCCGGCCTCGCCCTCGTCGCCGCTCC
>CAZNDQ010000480.1:0-3685 GCA_964571825.1 uncultured Planctomycetales bacterium
CCCGCTCGAGGCGCAGCGCCTCCTCCTCCCCGAGCCCGTGCCCGTCTCGCCGCGCCACCTCGCCCTGCTCGAAGAGCACGAAGACCTGCTGCGCCGCCTCGGCATCGAGGCCGCCCCCTTCGGACCCGACAGCGCCGCCATCCACTCCTTTCCCGTCCTGCTCGCCCGCGTCGAGCCGCGCGAGTTCCTCATCGACCTCCTCGACAAGCTCGACGACAAAGGGCGCGGGCCGGGCACCGAGGAACTCATCCACGCCATCCTCGACATGATGGCCTGCAAGGCGGCCGTCAAGGCCGGCGATCCGCTCACCCCGCAGGAAATCGAGACCCTCCTCGAACAGCGCCATCTGGTCGACCGCTCCAGCAACTGCCCCCACGGACGGCCGACCACCCTCCGCATGAGCATTCGCGACCTCGAACGGCAGTTCAAACGGACCTGACGCCCTATGGACGGAATGACACTATCGTTTTCGTGGTCCACGGTCTGGTTGCTGCTCGGCTGGCTGACGGCCGCCATCTGGCTGGTAAAGCTCGTCCCGTTCGTCCGCGCGATCATCTTCCCGCGCCTGCCGCCCCCGGCCGAGGCCGACGCCTTCGCCGGCCGCGGCTGGCCCTCCGTCGCCGTCATCGTCCCCGCGCGCAACGAAGAAGTGATGATCCGGCACACCGTCGAGAGCCTGCTCGCCCTCGACTACCCCGCGCTCAAGATCATTCTCGTCGACGACCGCTCCACTGACCGCACCGGAGCGATCATGGACGAGCTGGCCCAGGCCAATCCACAACTCGACGTGGTGCACGTGCGCGAACTGCCGCCCGGCTGGCTCGGAAAAAACCACGCCAACTGGCTCGGCGCCACCCGCTCCCAGTCCGACTGGCTGCTTTTCACCGACGGAGACATCCTCTTTGCCCCGGATGTGATGCGCCGCGCCGTCTGCTACGCCGAGCGCGAAAAACTCGACCATTTGACGATGATTCCCGGCTTATTGCGCGCTGGATTTTTCGAAAATTTGACTGTTTGCACCTTCGGCTTTCTTTTTTCTATGCGCTTCAGACCCTGGACAATCCGCCATTCCCGCAATCCAAACCGCTATGTCGGCGTCGGCGCCTTCAACCTGGTACGCCGAAGCGCTTACAATTTGATCGGAAAACATGAGCGCCTCGCGCTCGAAATTGTCGACGACCTTAAGCTGGGAAAGCTGATCCGCCAGCATGGCCTCAACCAGGATGCGCTCAACGGCGGCCGCACCCTGCGAGTTCGCTGGCAGGTAGGGGTGTCGGGTGTGGCGCGCGGTATGGAAAAGAATGCCTTCGCCAGCTACGACTACTCGCTGCTGAAGATGACCGGCGGCCTCCTGTGGTTCGGCACAGTGATCTTCACGCCCTACTTGGCCGCGCCGCTGTTGGACTGTCCATCCTCGTGGGGCTGGTGGACAACGCTGTTTTCGCTCCACACCTCATTCGCCATTCTTCTCGTCGGCGCCGGCCTTAACCCCCTCGGCACGGTCTTTTTGCCCGTGACCTGCCTCATTTTCGTCTGGATCGTGCTGCGTTCGGCGTGGATCACGCTTGCACAGGGCGGCGTCACCTGGCGCGATACGCATTATCCACTGGCGGAACTGCGGAAAGGCCTAGTCTGAGGCCGACGAATTGGGTATCAGCCTGCGATTCAGGCGATGTCGGTTGCTCTGCTGCGGCCGGGCCCGGTTTGCTTGCCCGGACCCTTGATCGGCCCGTAGAATCCGCTGGTCCGGCGTCCGGGGGGAAAACATCGGTCGAACTGTCCGACCCGATCCGGGAGCGAGCCCGCCGCTTGGGAGCCAATGTGATGGGTGTACGTACCTTCGTGTCGCTGTCGGTTGCTGCCGCCATCGCGGCTGCGCTCTGGATTCCACTTGCCGGCTGTATCGGGATTGGCGACACCAGCGCCGGGACGCTGCTGTTCTCCACCGGACTGATTCCCAACACGTTTGGCGGCCAGGGCCGGCCGCCGGCCGGCGACGATGACGATGACGATGATGACGACGACGGCGGCGGTGGAGAAGAGCCGAGCACCGATCCGATCTGCATCACCTGGGTCAACGATGGCGACGACCCCGCGCTCGTTTCGCTCTACACCAGCGCCAATCCGGCGATTAGCTTCGGGCAGATCATCCTCGGCGTTCCCGAGTTGCTGCCGCAGACGGATCAGCCGTGCGTGGAAGAGGCAGACATCGTCGGCCTGCGCGGCGTGACGGCGCAGATCTCAAACGGCGCGATGCTCCGCTATCAAGTGGAATGCGGCACGGCGAACAGAATGCTGTTTTCCGTGGCGGGTGTGGGTGAGCCCGTTCTCGGTGGGGCCGGTGATAGTTTCTTCTTCATCACGATCGGCACCGACTACGACTGCGGCGACCAGCTGCTACTGACCATTACGCAGGATCCCGGCTCCGAAAACTTTGAGATCGGCTTCTGACCACTCCTCTGAGGCTGTTCACTGCGGCATTCAGTACGCTGTAGTGGAACGTCGCTTCACAGGGCGCCAGCCTCAGTTCAACTCGATCGGATCTGCGCCCTGCATCTCTTCCGGCGGTGCGGGCATCACCTCGCGGAAGGTCCCGGCGATGATCCGCAGCGAACTTTCGTAAAGGTTTCCCGGCGGCGGGTTGTTGTACAGATCCGCATCGTGCTCGAGCGCGAGATTCGACGAGATGGTGATGTTTCCGTCGGCGATCAGCGCACCTTCGATGCGCTTGGCCGACACGGCGGCCGTGCCGGCCGTCCAGACAAGCCCGCCGACCACACACGGAAAACTGTCCTTGTAATCGCCGTCACCGTTGTAATCGTTTCCCAGATCGTTCTCATCGAGCGTATTTCGCGCGTTCAGCTGCAGGTCGGTCGATGAGGATTGGACAAGCAGCACCGGCCAGCCCGTCATGGCCGCCTCCCAATTCAACGCGTCTTGTAGCTCGACAGTCCGTGCGTTTTCAATGATTAGCGTGCCGGATATCCGGCTGTCACGGATGCGTACGTCGCCTCCCGCCGCATTGATGTAGTACACACCGTTGGGTGAGAGCGTCCCCGACATCGGGTTGCTCGTCGGGCTCAGCCACACATCGCGGATTTCGCCTCCGCCCGCGAGCGATCCATAGGGGATGGTGACGGCCTGCGTTCGGTAGGGCGCGATCCAGTCGCCGGGCGGCATCACCCACGGATCGACATTCTGGCCGACCGTGCCGCCGATTGTACCCGAGTTCTGCACAGTCCCCGCCGAGGCCACATCGCCATCCACGCTGCCCGACGACGTGATGGTGACGTTGCCATTGGCCGTCATCCGCGCCCCGCCACCCACCTTGCTGCTGATCGTGAGCGTGCCGCCTGCGTGCACACCGGAGCGCAGCACGTCGAGCGGGATTGACCTCGCCGAGACCGCGAGCGTGCGCTCCGTGGCGCCCACGCCGCCGGTCGACGTGATCGTCACCGGCGCGCCGGGGTTTGCCGCGTAACCGCTATTCACCTCCGAGATCGACGCCGTGAACTTGCCCGGCCCGCAGGACTGAGACGACACCCAGACTCCGGCGCTGCGACTCTGACGCCAACTCGCCTCCGCTTTTGACGTGGCCAGCACCAGCCGCAGGCCGGCTTCGGCCAGCGTCCACGCCTGGGCCGCGTCGCTCTCCGCGGCGATCGTGCGCGCGCTGCGCACGGCC
>CAZNDQ010000481.1:0-3684 GCA_964571825.1 uncultured Planctomycetales bacterium
GGCTTCATGGCAGCGGCCGCGGCGGCCGGGCTGAGCTACGCCGAAGTGGTGCGGCGGCTGCTGGCGGACGCTGACCGGCGGGCGGTGCGAATATGATCGCCAATCGGCGCAATTGATCGCGAATCCCGGTAGACTCCGCGGCGGATTTCTACACCTACTGCGAGTCAGGGCGCCGTGTTTCGCATTCGCCGTATTTTTGATGACGTTTTGCCGATCGATCGCCGCGAGATCGAGCAGATTCAGCAGATTCTGCGGGAGCAGTTTCCGGGCGCGCCAGAGCGCGACTGGCTGACGCTGCCGGAGAAACTGCGCAACCCGCTCAAGTACAAGTTTCGCTGGCTGCTGTTCGTGGCGGACGACATGAACGGCAAAGTGCGCGGCTTTGCGCTGGTGGCGCACGAAGCCGAGCTGCGTTTTTGCTACCTGGACTATATTGCGGCGGGGCGGGCGGTGATCGGCTCGGGGGTGGGCGGCGCACTGTACGAGCGCGTGCGCGGCGAATGCCGGGAGCTGGGCGCGTGCGGGTTGTTCTTCGAGTGCCTCCCCGACGACCCGGCGCAGTGCGAGAATGAACAGCAGTACCGCCAGAACCTTTCGCGGCTGAGGTTCTACGAGCGGTTCGGCGCGCGGCCGATCATCAACACGGAGTATCACCTGCCTGTGCATCCGACGGACACGGGCATGCCGCTGCTGGTGTTTGACGATCTGGGACTGGGGTTCACGCCGCGGCGCGACGCTGCGCGGCGGATGGTGCGGGCGATACTCGAGCGCAAATACGCGCAGCTCTGCCCGCCGGACTACGTGGACCGCGTCGTGAATTCGATCCGCGACGATCCGATCCGGTTGCGCGAACCGCGCTACGTCAAGGCGCGCGAGGGCGCTGCTGTGCCGCCCGCGGCGGCCATCGCCCCGCGCGAGCGGATCGTACTGGTCGTACACGACAGCCACCACATCCATCACGTGCGCGAGCGCGGATACGTGGAGGCACCGGTGCGAATCCAGGCGATTCTGCGGGCGATCGAGCCAACGGGAATGTTCCGCCGAATCGAGGCGCGGCCGTTCGCAGAGAGCCACACGCGTGCGGTGCACGACGGCGTATTCGTCGACTATCTGAAGAAGGTGTGCCTGGGGCTGAATTCGGACCTGTCGGTGTATCCGTATGTTTTTCCGATTCGCAACCCGGCGCGGCCGCCGCTGGACCTGGCCGTGCGCGCCGGCTACTACTGTATCGACACGTTTACGCCGCTGAACCGCAACGCCTACCTGGCGGCCAAGGGCGCGGTGGACTGCACGCTGACGGCCGCGGAAGCGATTCTGCGCGGCGACCGGCTGGCGTATGCGCTGGTGCGGCCGCCGGGGCACCACGCGGAGCGGCGCGCGTTTGGCGGCTTCTGCTACTTCAACAACGCGGCCGTGGCAGCGCAATACCTGTGCAAGTACGGCCGGGTGGCGATCCTCGACATCGACTACCATCACGGCAACGGACAGCAGGTGATCTTCTACGAGCGTGACGACGTGCTGACTGTGTCGATCCACGGCCATCCGCGGTTCGCGTATCCGTACTTTAGCGGCTTCGAAGAGGAAAAGGGGGAGGGTCACGGCGCGGGTTTCAACCTAAACATTCCCTTGCCGGAGAAGGTGGACGGGCAGCGGTACCGCGAGGCGCTGGCGCGGGCGGTGTCGCGCGTGCGGCGGTACGGTCCGGCGTTTCTGATTGTGGCGCTGGGGCTGGACCCAGCGCAGGGCGACCCGACGGGTTCGTGGTCGCTACGGGGCAAGGACTTCGAGGAGAACGGGCGAACGATCGGCGAAATGCGGCTGCCGACGCTGGTGGTGCAGGAGGGTGGGTATCGTACGCGGACGCTGGGCACGAATGCGCGACAGTTTTTCGTGGGGTTGGCGCAAGCGACGTTTGGCGGGCCGGGGCTGATCCGCCGGGCGCTTCCGGCGCCGCAACGGCGGGTGCTGCCGCCGCCCGCACCGCCGGGGGCCTCGCCGTCGGAGAACAGCAAATGAACAGATCGGCAGGATCGATCGAACAGTCAGTGACGCTGCGCGATGAAGTCCGCGCCGCAGACGTGGCCGCCGTGCGTGGGATCGTCGCGTCGGCCGGTTTTTTTGCGGATCACGAAATCGAGGTGGCAGTGGACCTGGTGAAGGAGCGGCTGGTTCGCGGTGAGGCCAGCGGATACCACTTTGTCATTGCGGAGGAAGGCGGGCGGACCGTCGGGTATGCGTGTTGGGGGCCGATCGCGTGTACGGTGGGCAGCTACGACCTGTACTGGATTGCGGTGCACGATTCGCAGCGGCATCGCGGGCTGGGCAAAATGCTGCTGCGCGCGAGTGAGGAGCGGATCGCCGGCGCGGGCGGCCGGAACATATACGTCGAGACATCTTCGCGGGAGCAGTACGAGCCGACGCGGCGATTTTACGAGCGATGCGGGTACTTTCGCGCGGCCGAACTGGCCGATTTCTACGCACCCGGCGACGGCAAGGTGATCTACGTCAAGTCGGTGGGCGGCGCCGGCGGAACGGTTTGACACCTCGCGACGAGTTTACCGTACACCCGTGTGTTATTCCTGTCCCAAACGGCCGAGGATGCCCTTGCGCCGCGCGAGGTGAAACGTGCGGACGAAGAGCCAGGCGGCGATGAGGAGGTAGAGGGCGTTGAGCGCGCCGGCGAGGAGAAAACCTCGCCAGGAAAAACCCGCGCCGCGCAGTGCTTCGCGCATGGACTCGAAGACGTAGGTGCTGGGCAGCAGCCACGCGGCGGGGCGGAGCCAGCCGGGCATCACCGCGACCGGATAGAACACCGCCGAAATGGGTTGGACGAGGAAGGGGATGCCCCAGGTGAGCGCCTCGGCCGCATGGCCCCAGCGGAGGATCATCGAGGTGGTGAGCAGGCCGATGGCCCAGCCGAAGAGGAGGATGTGCAGGAACATCCAGACGCCTTGTGGCCCGATGGTCCAGAGTTCGGCGCGGTACATGGCCCAGGCGACGAGGACCATGATGGCGCTGGAAAGCAGCCCGCGGAAAGCACCAATCGCGGCGACGGCACCGAGGTATTCGTGCAGGCCGAGCGGTGAGACGAAGAGATTGAGCGCGCTGCGCGACCAGAGTTCCTCGCCGAAGCTGATGGTGAGGCCCTGCTGTGCGCGGTAGAGCATGTTCCAGAAAAGCAGGGCGCCGAGCAGCGCGACGACGGCACCGGCCAGGTCGTCGCTGCGGCGCTCGAGCCAGACGCTGAAGAAACCCCAGACGAGCAGGTCCATCACCGGCCAGAAGGCGAGTTCCATCCAGCGCACAGGGGAGCGGCGGTAAAGGTAGAGGTAGCGGGCGAACATGGCGGCTGCGCGGCGCCAGGAAAACGGCTCGGTCACGCCTCAACCCTCCGTTCGTCGACGAGAACGCCGCCGCGCGCAACGTGCACGAAGAACTGCTCCATCGAAGCGGTGCCGTGAAGTGAGACTCGTTTGGACCGTTGCCCAGTGCTCTGGCGGCGGAGCTGGCTTCAACAAGCAGTGGCTGATAGCGCCCGCAACGACGATTGCGATCCAGATCCGGGTTCCGACCAAACGGACGAGCCCCGGCGCGACGACGACGGTGGCCAGGCCGAGCCAAGCCGTTCCGGGGAAAAGGACACCGGCAGAGGCCGTGGGAGATGCCCAACCGATAAGGCCAAGG
>CAZNDQ010000482.1:0-3683 GCA_964571825.1 uncultured Planctomycetales bacterium
TCTTGAGATCGACCGTGGAATGCAGGTCAAGACTCGCAGCGCCACCGGCACCAGACTGTCGAAATACCCATGGGCGTTCAGTGCTGAGGCGGAGCACCTCAGCCCCGTCTCCGGCGGCCGCGACGTCCAGCTTGGCGAGCGGTGTGGCCGTCCCGATGCCGACGTTGCCGTTCGCGTTGACGCGAAACTGCTGGCTTGCCGGCAGCAGGCTGTGGACCGCCAGCCCGCCGCCCTCGATGTTCAGTCCGAGCTCGGTGGGCGAGCCGTTGTTGCGGGCCATGATCTCGTTGCTGTCGAGGGCGAGGTTGGGCCCGGTGCTGGCGCCCATGACGAGAACGCCTCCGGCCGTGGGTGTAATGTCCGGGCCAGAGGGCAGGTGCAACCGGAACTCTGGCGTGCTCGTGCCAATGCCGACGTTGCCGTCCACATCCAACACGACCTTTTGCGCCGTTCCAGACGCCCGGTTCGTGAACTCGAGCCGCTGCTGGTCCTTAACGTAGGCGACGTCGGATTGGGTCGTGCCGCCCACTTTGAAGCGCAGCTCCGGGTACGAACCGCTGGCGGGAGGGACATCCAGTCCAATGTCCGGGTCGTTCCCTTCGAGCTCGAGTAAGGTGCCCGGCGCGTTCGTTCCGATGCCGACGTTGCCATTCTCCGCGATGCGCAGGGCATCGATGGGACCCGCCTCGCTGCCGACGCGAAACGCGATATGTGATTCGCCCGAGGGACTCCCGGTGCCGTCGTGAAGACTCTGAATGGTCAGACCCTTCTTGTTGTTCTCCCGCGTGTGCGCGCTGAGGTAGTGGCCCCCCGTGTCGATGCTGCGCAATTCGACGTATTGGCCGGCCGTCTCCGATCTTGTCGAGCGCACGGCACCGGTCAGAATGTCTAACTTGGCGTCAGGCGAGACCGTCCCGATGCCGACGCTGCCGCTGGAGAGCACTGTAAGAATGTCTGTGCTGGCGGTGCCGTATGCCGAGCCGTCATAGCCTGCAACAGTCAGATCCAGGTTCCCGCCCGTGTCCGCTCTCCATGTCCACATGTTTGATCCTGAATGGGCAATCTGGACGTGGGCGTTGGTGGTGTCGACCAATCGCAAGCGGTCGCCGGCAACTTCCAATTGGGCGTTCGGCGCCGTGGTCCCGATGCCGACGCCGCCGCTCGCGCGGATGAGGAACTGGTTGGGGGCGGTGGAAGCGAGGTCGGCCTCGGTGTGGTCGGCGTAGACGAAAGCGCCATCGTGGTTGGCCTTGGCGCGGTAGCCGGCGGCGAGGGAGTAAGGCCCGGCGGCCGTGTTGTTCTGGCCGCCGATGACGGCCGAGACGGCGCCGCTGGCCGTGCTGTCGGTGCTGCCGAGGATGGTGGAGGCGGCGCCGGAGGCGGTGTTGTTACTGCCGCCGATGATGGTGCCGCTCGTCGTGTTGTTGAATCCGCCGCCGATGACGACGGAACGGAAGCCAGTGGCGGTGTTGGAATGTCCGCCGACGACGGTGGCGTAGCGGGCGCTGGTGGGGTTGGCGTCATCGCTGCCGGCGCGGTTCGCAATGCCGCCGGTGACTGTACAGTAGTCGTCGAAGGCGCGGTTCTCGGTTCCGGCGGCGCCGCCACCGCCGATGGTGGCGCCGACGGCGCCGGTCTGGACGAGGTTGCCGGCGTAACCGGCGATGAGGTTGGGGCTGGTGGAGTTTTCCTGAGTCCAGAGGCCGGGGAGGGCGAGTGCGTAGGGGGCGGGGGAGATCGGCTGGCGCGGGGACTGCGTCTCGCCTTCGATTTGCAGTTCGAGCCAGCGCGCCGGACCGGTAAACACGTCGGGCCCGTAGTCGAGTTCGACGGTGAACAGGCCGGCATCGACATCGACGGGAGGGGGATTGCCCGGCGCGCCGTCGAAGACGATCTCGCCGAGGAGGTTGCCGAGCGCGGGGTCGTCATACAGGCGGAAGTACATGGTGACCGCGCCGGTGACCGGCCCGTTGGTGTCATGGAGGACGCCCTGATAGGTGAAGGCGGTGCCGAGCTGAGCGGCCGTGGCGACCGCCGCCCGGGCCAGCACGATGATCCCCGCCCATCCAGCCAATCGGTTTGGATTCATGTTGGTGCTCCGCGTAGAAGTTGAATCAGTTCCGTGCACGGGCGACGGTATCGTCCGGGCGGTGGTGGCATGAACGTGAGCTTGTCTCTGCGCGCACCCTCCAAGGCAGCGGGGCGCGGGAGCGCCTTTGCCGAAGTTTGTCGCCACGCCGGTCTACGACCAGACCCTATCACGCGATCGCGGGCGTCAGACATGCGCGAACCGGCTGTGCGGTTACGATGTACCGCACCGGTAGCCCACAATCGCCTGCGAAAAGATCAGCAGGCGCAAGGCTAGCAAGGCGGCCGGGCCGCGCCTAATGAAATGTGGCCGGATGCAAGAAGTCCGTAGCGGTTCTTGAAAATCCTGCGTCAGTCGGGCATTCGCACGGTGAGGAACTCAAGGCGCAGGCTGCGTCGCGGGGGGGAGGCGATCACAGGGGCCTTCACTCTTCGGCTTCGTGATTGGCGGCAAGGGGATTAAGGTTCGCGCGTCTGTATTCGCCGGGGGTCGTGCCGGTGTGTTCGACGAAGACGTGACAGAACCAGTTGGGGTTGGCGAACCCGCACTCGACGGCGATGCGTTTGATCTGCCGGGTGGTCGTGGTGAGGAGCCGGCGGGCGAGTTCGATGCGGCGGCGCGCGATGTAGCGGTTCATGCGCTCGCCGACTTGGGTCGTGAAAAGGTGACCGAGGTAGCAGGGGTGAAGGTCAATATGGCGGGCGACACCGTTTACAGTGAGGGCGGAGTCGGCGAGGTGGTCGTCGATGAAGCGCAGTGCCTCGCGGACCTTGGGGTGAGAGGGTTGGAGCGTCGTGCAGGTCGGAGCGGTCTCGGAAAGCGACGCTGCGGCCGTGGGCTCCTGTCCGTCGCGTGCAAAGCGGCTGAGGAACTGTGCGTGGGTCGTGACAAAGTCGCGCACGAGGATATTGAGGAGGTCGAGGTGTTTCTCAAACTCGTCCTCGGGCATGGAGCCGGGTCCGACTAACTTGACCGCGGCGAGGCAGCGGCCATTAAGGGCGACGGGGACCAGGGCGCAGAGCAGGCAGTGTTCGCAGCGGTGCCAGTGTGCGGCGGGGTCGGCGGTGAGCGTGGCGAGGTGAAGCTGCCAGGATTCGCGGCAATAGTCGGTCTCGGCGAATGGCGCGCAGAGTGGGTGAGCGGGGTTTGCGGGCGGGGCTTCGGCGCTGAGGAGAGTGGGCTGCGGTAAGGGCACGGCAAGAATCCGTAACTCGCTGAAGTGGTCGAAACGGGCGCTCACGTGGCGCCGGAGCAACAGCAGAAGTCCGTCGATGGTCGGGGCAACGTCGGTCGAGTCGTCCGAATGTCGGGGCTGAACATGCCAAGGTTCGTCGTCTGAGATCACACCTGCTGCTCCACGGGCAATCGGACCAAGTGGACGAGTTGGAAGCTCCTTAACTAAGTTAACGACTTGTGTCCCGAAATGCTATTGCCATAGTCGGAAGGGGCAGGACTTGGGTGCAGTGGTTGCGTGGCGGGGCGTCTCGGCGCGCGGGAGGCGGCCGCGCGCCGAGAGGCCATCGAACCTACTGGCAGTCGGGCGGTGAGCCGGCGGGGGGCAGGCCGAAGGCGCCGCTGAAGATGGAGAAGTCGT
>CAZNDQ010000483.1:0-3672 GCA_964571825.1 uncultured Planctomycetales bacterium
CACTTCCTACAGAGCAATCATGAGCTGGCGCAGCTTACGGGTCACGAGATCACGAAGGGCGGGCGGTGCGTGCTGGCGGACTTTGCGCGGGGGGTGGTGGAGGAGTTCGGGCGGGAAGCGGCCGGGGACGTATTGGCGGCGTTGAACAACTTCATCGCGTCTTTTCCGTACGCGGGTCGGACGCCGAACGGGGTGTTCCTGTCGCATTCGTTGCCGAATGCGCGGGAGATCGACCTGTTC
Source organism: uncultured Planctomycetales bacterium (assembly GCA_964571825.1). GTDB lineage: Bacteria > Planctomycetota > Phycisphaerae > UBA1845 > CAZNDQ01. Next base: position 241 of record CAZNDQ010000483.1, read on the forward strand.
GACCCGACGTTCGTGGAGCGGGAGCCGTCGCCGCACGACTTCAAGGACGACAGCGACCTGTACCGGCTGGTGTGGGGTCGGGACCACACGCCGGCGCTGCTGAACCGGGTGTCGGCGGCGTACCGGTGCGACTTTTTCGTGGTGGGGCACCAGCCGCAGGACACGGGTTGGTTTGTGCTGTACAACCGGCTGCTCATTATTGCCAGCGACCACAACCACGGGGTGTTCCTGCCGATCGACCTGACGCGGAAGCTGGACATGGACACGCTGGTGTCGCGCATACGGCCGTTTGCGTCGATCGCGTAGGCCCATCCACTTCACCAAATCCTTCGAGCGGAACTTCAAGCGCCGAGGATGTAGCCGATGGCGGAGCCGGCGAACCAGGCGCGGGCGAGGGCTTCGAGCGGGTAGGCGCGGGGGGCGGGGTCGCGGTGCGCGGGGTCGTTGACCCAGACGCCGCCGCGGGCGTCGAAGCCGCGGACGACGAGGAGGTGGCCGTCGGTGCGCGGGAGCGGCGCGCCGGGCAGTCCGCCGGGCTCGAAGCGGATGCTGGCGATGACGGGGAGGCGGCGGTCGAGCAGGGCGCGTACGTGCGACCAACGGGAAAAGCGCGCGAGGTAGCCGGGGACGCCGAGAGCGGCGGCCGTCTGGACGGCGCGGGACCAGTTGCCGTAGAGGTCGTGACGGGGGTCGTAGCAGGCGCGGGCGACGTCGAGGGTCGGGCGCGCGACGCCGAGGTACTCGAGGACCATGGCAAGGCTGGTGGGGCTGCAGAGGCGCGGGCCGAGGTCGGCGGTGTCGGCGTACTGACTGCGGAAGGGAACTGGCAATTCGATCGGCGTGCGGGCAGCGTCGGCGTCGTCGGTTGGCGCGGATACGGCGGTGGACGACGGCGTGGCGCGGGCATGGGCGTCGGGTTCGTCGTCCCACGTTAGCGCGAGGCGGTTTACGCGCGCTGGCACATCGGCGCATGCGTCATCGGGTTCGACAAGACGAAGCTGAACGCGGTCGATGGGGCGCGTGGCGCGGAACTCGTCGATGTGAACGCGGCCGAAGGCGGGGTCGTCGATGTCGATTGGCGGCGGGGGCGAGGGCAGGTCGCCGCACTCCCCTACCGTGAGCCAGGCGGACCAGCGGTCGGCGTCAGTGGCGGCGACGCGGAGGTCGATGCGGACGGAGCGGCCGGGCGGGAGCGAGAGGTTCCAGGAGGGGATGAGGCGGCGAGTGGGAGCGGGAAGCGGAATCGCCGGCGTCGCGCGGGCGTTCCCTTCGGTGCGCAGTTCGGGTTGATCGAAGATCCTTGCGGACATGATGAGTACAACTCTTGGCGCCGAGCAGCCGCGCGGGCTTGCGGCGCAGCGCGGGGTCAGATGAACTCGATATCGCCGGGGTCGCCGATGAGCCCGGCGGCGTGGCCGCGGGCGAGCAGCTCGCGGACGGCGCGGCGGCCGACCTCGCCGTAATCGAGCGTCCAGTCGTTGACGTACATGCCGACGAACTTGTCGGCGAGCGGCTTGCCCATGTCGCGCGCGTATTCGAGGGCGTATTCGACGGCCTCGTCGCGATGGGCGAGCGAGTACTGGATCGACCGCTTGAGAATCTGTGTGATCTCGTGCATGGCGTCGGGGCCGAGGTCGCGGCGGATGACGTTTCCGCCGAGGGGGAGCGGGAGGCCGGTCTGGCGGTGCCACCACTCGCCCAGATCGACGACGAGGTGCAGCTTGTGGTTTTGGTACGTGAGCTGGCCCTCGTGGATGATGAGGCCGGCGTCGAAATTGCCCGCCTCCACCCCGTGCAAAATCCGATCGAACATGACGACTTCGTGCGTGAAACTGCCGCGGCCGAGGAGCAGGTTGAGGGTAAGGAAGGCCGTGGTGCGCTCGCCGGGGACAGCGAGGCGGCGGTCGCGGAGGTCGCCGATGGTCAGCGGGGCGCGGGCGACGACCATCGGGCCGTAGCGGTCGCCCATGCTGCAGCCGCAGTGCATGAGGGCGTAGCGCTCGCGGACGAGGGGGTAGGAGGCGATGCTGATGGCGGTGATGTGGAGTTCGCCGCGCTGGGCGCGTTCGTTGAGGGTCTGGATGTCCTGAAGGATGTGCTTGAAGGTCCAGCGGCCGGTGTCGATGCGGCCGCGGGCGAGGGCGTAGAACATGAACGCATCATCGGGGTCGGGACTGTGTCCCAGAAGTAACTCAGTTTGTGGCATGGGACCGAGATTCCATTGAGTTCCGGCAGTTGGGGGGATTGTACGCGATCCGGCGGGGCCGGTGTAGCGGCGCCGGTGGGGCGACTTGACGTGGGGTCGTCGGGGACTAGGATTATTTCGTTGATTGACGAAATGAGGAAGTGAGATGCGGGAGTTGACGACGATTGCGCAGGCGCTGGGGGACGAGGGGCGGGTGCGGATCCTGGCCGCGCTGCGCGGCGGCGAGCTGTGCGTCTGTCAGATCATCGAGCTGCTGGGGCTGGCGCCGTCGACGGTGTCGCGGCATCTGGCGGTGCTGCGGGGTGCGGGGCTGATCCTCGGGAGGAAGGCGGGGCGGTGGATGTACTGCCGGCTGCCGGGCGCGGATGCGGCGCCGCTGGTGCGGGAGACGCTGGCGTATGTGTTTGGGGCGGTGGAGCGTGACAAGTCGGCGCGTGAGGATGCGCGGCGGCTGCGCGCAATCGTGCGAATCGAGCCGGAGGTGTTATGTCAACGACAGCGCGGCGGCTCCGGGTGCTGTTCCTCTGCACCGGAAACTCGTGTCGAAGTCAGATGGCGGAAGGCTGGGCGCGGCAGCTCAAAGGCGAGGTGATCGAGGCGCGGTCGGCGGGGACGCGGCCGGCGGGGCTGAACCGGCTGGCGGTGCGCGCGATGGCGGAAGCGGGGGTGGATATCACGACGCACGAGTCGAAAGGCGTGGAGGAACTGGAGGGGTTCGTGCCGGATGTGGTGGTGACGGTGTGCGCGGATGCGCACGAGTCGTGCCCGACAATTGCGGGCGCGGCGCGGGTTGTGCACGTGGGGTTTGACGATCCGCCGCGGCTGGCGGCCGGGGCCAGGGACGAGGAGGAAGCGATGCGGCATTATCGCCGGGTGCGCGACGAGATTCGGGCGTTTGTGGAGCGGTTGCCGGAGGCGCTGGGGGGGGAAGAAGTGACGAAGTAACGGAGTGACGGAGTAACGGAGTGGAGGAAGGGGCTCCTCGCTGCGCGAGGAGTGAGAGGGACCGGTGAGGATGGTGCGTCAAGCCGCACCCTACAGCGCATACAGAAGAGGAGTTGAACGTGAAGGACATGACGCAGGTGGTTCAGGAGAAGTATGGGGCAGTGGCGGCGGGGCCGTTGTCGTCGGAGCTGCCGGGGGTGCGCGCGGTGGCGGAGGCGTTCGGGTATACGCCGGAGGAGCTGGCGTCGATCCCGGCGGAGGCGAACATGGGGCTTTCGTGC
>CAZNDQ010000484.1:0-3624 GCA_964571825.1 uncultured Planctomycetales bacterium
GAAACCTGACGGCCGGCGACGTCGAGGCGTCGCTGAAGGAGCAGAATGTGCAGGTGGCCGCGGGCCAGATCGGCCAGCCCCCCGTGCCGCGCGGCCAGGACTTTCAGTACACCATGTCGACGCTCGGGCGCCTCAGCGAGCCGGAGCAGTTCGCCGAAATCATCGTCAAGACGGGCGAATCGGGACGGATTACTCGTCTGCGCGACGTGGCGTCAATCGAGCTGGGCGCCAAGAACCAGGATCAGTACGCCACGCTCGACGGCGAGCCCAGCGTCGGCCTGGCCATCTTCCAGCTTCCCGGGTCGAACGCGCTCGAGGTCGCCGAGACCGTCGGCAAAACGATGGAGGATCTCAAGCAGCGCTTCCCCGACGGGCTCGACTACGCGATCGTGTATGACACGACGCCCTTCATCAAGGAATCGATCAACGAGGTGTTCCACGCGCTGCGCGACGCGATCATTCTCGTGGCCATTGTCGTACTGGTGTTTCTGCAGAACTGGCGCTCGACGCTGATCCCGCTGATCGCCGTACCCGTGGCGATTATTGGCACATTCTTTGTCATGTCACTGCTCGGATTCAGCCTGAACAACATCTCACTGTTCGGACTGGTACTGGCCATCGGCATTGTCGTGGACGATGCGATCGTGGTGGTCGAGGCGATCGAGTTGCACATGCATCACGGCCTCTCACCGAAGGAGGCCGCCTACAAGGCCATGGAAGAAGTGGCGGGGCCGATTGTCGCCATCTCTCTGGTGTTGTGCTCGGTGTTCATTCCCTCGGCGTTTGTGCCGGGGATATCGGGCCAGTTTTTCCGGCAGTTCGCGCTGACGATCGCGGTGGCGACGCTGTTCTCGATGATCAACTCGCTAACGCTCAGCCCGGCGCTGGCGTCGGTCCTGCTGCGGCCGCACGGTGCAAAACGCGATCCGCTGACCTATGTGATGAACATCACGCTGGGCTGGTTCTTCAAGCTGTTCAACAGGGGATTCGAGACGTCAACCGGCGCGTATACGGCCGTGGTCCGGCGGCTGATCCGGCTCAGCGCCGTGGTGCTGCTGGTCTACGGGGGTCTGGCGTATCTGACTTACTGGGGATTCGGGAAGATGCCGACGGGGTTCATCCCGGATCAGGACAAGGGCTATCTGCTGGTCAACGCGCAATTGCCGGACTCCGCCTCGCTGGAGCGCGGGCGCGACGTGCTGGCGCAGATCGAGCAGATCGCGCTCGCGGCAGAAGGGGTGCACCACACGGTTGGGATCGCCGGGCAGTCGTTCCTGTTGAACGCCAACGGCTCGAATTTCGTCTCCACGTTCGTCATCCTCGACGAATTCGAGGAACGTCATGACCCGGCGCTGTCAGCGAGCGCGATCCGTATCAGGCTGCAGCGGGAGTTCGCAGAGAAGATTCAGGATGCGGTGATTTCCGTGTTCGGCGCGCCGCCGGTGGACGGGCTGGGATCGGCCGGCGGGTTCAAGTTGATGGTGGAGGACCGAGGGAATGCGGGGCTGCAGGAACTGCAGGAGGAGACGGTTGCGCTGTGTGCGGCCGGTAGCGAGACACCGGGCCTGGCGGGGATGTTCACGATGTTCCGCTCGAACACGCCGCAGCTCTACGCGGACATCGATCGAACCAAGTGCAAGAGCCTCGGGCTCCCGCTCAACACCGTGTTCGAGGCGCTGCAGACCTTTCTGGGAAGCGCCTACGTCAACGACTTCAACCGGTTCGGGCGGACCTGGCAGGTCAACGTGCAGGCGGATGCGCGGTTTCGCCTGATGGCGCGGGACGTGGCGCGGCTGAAGGTGCGCAACGCAGCGGGTGACATGATTCCGCTGGGCGCGGTCGTCACGATCCGCGACGCCAGCGGGCCGATCTTTGTGCAGCGATACAACATGTACACGGTCGCGGCGGTGAACGGGGCGAATGCGCCGGGCGTAAGCTCGGGCGAAGGGATCAGGATCGTCGAAGCGCTGGCGGAGCAGGAGCTGCCTCGAACGTTCGCGGTCGAGTGGACAGAACTGACCTACCTGGAATTGATGGCGGGAAGCGGCGCGATCTTCGCTTTCGTCGGCGGGATCATCCTCGTCTTCCTCATCCTCGCCGGGCAGTACGAGAGCTGGTCGCTGCCGCTGGCGGTGATTCTGATCATGCCGATGTGCATTCTCTGTTCGCTGGCTGGCGTGGCGCTGGCAAAGCTGGACGTGAACATCTTCACCCAGATCGGGTTCATCGTGCTTGCCGGTCTGGCGAGCAAGAACGCAATCCTGATCATCGAGTTCGCCAAGCAGCAGTACGAGGCGGGGACGGCGCTGTTTGAGGCGACGGTGGAAGCGTGCCGGCTGCGCTTGCGGCCGATCATGATGACGTCATTCGCCTTCATCCTGGGCGTCGTGCCGCTGGTGCTTGCCAAGGGGGCGGGGGCGGAAATGCGCGTGACGCTCGGCACGGCCGTGTTCTCCGGCATGCTCGGCGTGACAATCTTCGGCATCTTCCTCACACCGGTATTCTACTACTCGATCATGCGCGTCGCGGCGCGACGATCGCGCGAGTCGAGCGTACAGACCAAACCGGTGCCGGCACCGGCCACTTCCTGAACCAGGAGCACCAGACATGTCCCACGAGAAACAATTCAATCTGCGGCCATTGCCACATTCGCTTCGAGCGGCGTCAACATTACGGCCGGCGGTCATGACGTTCCTCGCCGCGCTCGCCGCGCTGGCGGGTTGCGCCGGGCCCATGCCGGACCGCGCGGTCCGGATGACGCGCGGTTACATCTATTACCTCGACGGTGCCGGAGGCGGCACGCCCTGGTCCAACTGGAGCAGCGGCGTGCGGCAGGGATTCCTCGACGCCGGTTACGACGGCGCCGGCGAGATGTTCACGTGGAACACCGGCTGGGGCGTCGTCGCCGACCAGGACGCCAGCGTCGATTACAAGCGGGGCAAGGCAGCGCAACTGGCCGCCAGGATTCAGCAATACCGTGCCGAGCAGCCGGGCCGACCGGTGACGCTGATGGGTCTCTCGGCGGGCACGGCCGTTGCGATCTTCACGCTCGAAGCCCTTCCGCCGAGTTGTCCGGTCGATGACGTCGTCCTGCTCGGGGCCTCCATCAGCGCCGACTACGACCTCACCAAAGCGCTGCAGCGCGTGCGGAACCGCCTCTACGTGTTCACCTCGGAGAAGGATGCGGTGCTGGCCTTCGCCGTGCCGTTCGCCGGGACGGCCGATCGAACGGACTCCCCGTCGGCCGGCCTGCGCGGATTCCGCATGCCCGGGCGGGCGTCGGACGAGACGCGCGCTCAATACGCCAAGGTGGCCTACGTCCAGTGGAAGCCGGAGTTCGCCCTCGAAGGCAACTTCGGCGGGCACACCGACGCCGTCAACACGCGCTTCGTCCACGCCTACATCGCGCCGCTGATCATGAAGGACATGGCGCGCGCGACGCCGCCGCCCGCGGGCGCGGCCAGGACCGTGCGCAATCCGGACTATGTGCGCTGGGCGTCGTTCGGCGAGGGATCGGGGGTCCAGCCCCAGGGCACCAGCACGGTTCCGGGGAAAGTGGCGTTGTGGAAGTTGATCAGGAGGCCCGTGGTTTCCAGCGGCGCCGGATCGGTGTCGCCCGGTCCC
>CAZNDQ010000485.1:0-3613 GCA_964571825.1 uncultured Planctomycetales bacterium
GTTTTCGACCTCGAAATTCATGCACGGACGAACGGATTGACGCGAACGCAGAATAAGGACTTGCGCGCGCCCCGCCGCCGCCCGAACGCCCGGAAAATCGCCGAAACCGCCCCGCCCCACCACGCATCTTGCTCTGCGCTGGGTTACACTCTGCCTGCGGGCCGGAGTGGACGATGGGAGTGCAGCAGGCCGCCTAACCCGCGGTGCGGAGCGGACTTCCGACGCCACTCCGCCCGACCCGACATCAAGGAGAAGCCATGCTCGACTACGGCCCCGACATCCTCCACGACCTCGACGAATCCCGCTCCCGCGAATGGCTCGAAACCAACGGCCTCGGCGGCTACGCCTCCTCCACCCTCTGCCTCTGTAACTCCCGCCGCTATCACGCTTTACTCGTCGCGGCCACCCGCCCGCCAATCCAGCGGCGCGTCCTGCTCAGCAAGCTCGACCTCACGCTCCAGTGCGCCGACGGCCGGTTCGATCTCGACGTCAACCAATACCCCGGCGCCATCTTTCCGCACGGCCATCTGCTGCTCGAGTCGTTCCGCGCAACCCCATGGCCGACATGGATTTACCGCGCCGGCTCCGCCCGCCTCCAGCAGCAGATCCTCATGATCCGGGAGCGCAATCTCACGCTCATTCGCCTCACCCTCCTCGATTCCGACGCCGAAATCCGCCTCGAAGCCCGCCCCAAGACCACCTCCCGCGACCATCACCACCTGATGCACTGCGCCCAGCTCGGCGAACCGTCGGTAGACGCTGCGCCGCAACAACTTACGCTCCGTTGGCCGCACGACCCGACGCCGCTGATCCTGTGGCACAACGGCGGTTTCGTCGCCGAGGCCACCTGGTACTGGAACTGCGAATACCCCGTCGAGATTGAGCGCGGATTCGACGCCCACGAAGACCTTTTCTGCCCCGGCACGCTGCTCTGGACGCTGCGCCCGGGCGATTCCGCCGTGGTCGCCGCCGGCTCAGACCTCACCAACGACGACGATCTGACGCGACTCGTCCGCGACGAGCAGCGCCGCCGCAGCGCGCTCCCGCCCCGCCTCGAAGTCGGCGCGCGCACAGCCGCGAAGAAACTCCCCGCCGCGCTGACCGACGATCCGCTCGCTGCTGCGCTGCTCCGCGCATCGTCCGATTTCCTCGTGCGGCGCGAAGACGGCGGCTGGTCTGTGATCGCGGGATATCCCTGGTTCACCGACTGGGGTCGCGACACGTTCATCTCGCTGCCGGGGCTGACGCTCACCACCGGCCGCATCAACATCGCCCGCGCGATCCTGCTGACCTTTGCGAATTACGTCCGCGATGGTCTCGTCCCCAACCGCTTTCCCGACGCCGGCCAGGAGCCGGAATACAACTCGATCGACGCCGCGCTGTGGTTCGTCCACGCGCTCGGCAAATACGTGGAATACAGTGGCGACGAGCCATTTGCTCTCGAACTGTTTCCGGTGGTCGGGCAGATTCTCGAGCGGTTCGAGCGGGGCACGCATTTCGGGATTCGGCTCGATCAGGACGGCCTCGTGCGCTGGCATGAAGAGGGACTGGCGCTGACGTGGATGGATGCGCGTGTATCCGGCCGGCCGATTACGCCGCGCATGGGCAAACCGGTCGAGATTCAGGGCCTCTGGCACCGCGCTCTAGAGGTCGGTGTGCGGCTCGCCGCCGCTTCGCGCGACGAGCGCAGCGCCGCCCGCTTCGCCGACCTTCAGCACCGCGCGGCATCCGCCTTCCCGCGGACTTTCTGGAATGAGGCGAGGGGCTGCTGCTTCGACACCGTCAGCGACGACGGCGTCGGCGACCCGGCGGTCCGGCCGAACCAGGTGATTACGGCGGCGCTCGCGCCGTCACTGCTGACGACCGAACAGCGCCGGGCGCTGCTGGAGGTCGTGCGGAAGGAGTTGCTTACGCCGCTGGGTCTGCGCACGCTCGCCCCGGCCGACCCGTCCTACATCCGCTGGTATGCCGGGGGACCGGCGGCGCGCGACGAGGCCTACCATCAGGGCACCGTCTGGCCCTGGCTGCTGGGCCCCTTCGTTTCGGCGTGGGTCTCTACGTACGAAAAAACACCCGCGGCGCGGCGGATGGCGCGCGCGTTTCTCGACCCGCTTTCCGCTTATTTAGGCGCGGCCGGCATCGGATTCGTCAGCGAAGTTGCCGACGGCGACGCGCCGCATCGACCCGGTGGCTGCATCGCCCAGGCCTGGTCGGTGGCCGAGCCGCTACGGGCGCTGGCGGAGGATGTTCTGGCGCTTGAACCGCCGGCCGTACGACGGCCAGCCAAGTCGTCGAAGCGGCAGGCGGGCACGAAGGTCCCGTAAACGCGACGACTCAACGGCTCGTGGCGACGGATCCCTGGCATTCGCACCGGTCGGTGCGGGTTTGGGTCGTCGTGGCCGGAGCGGGCGGCAGCAGCGTCATAACATGTTGCAAATGCACGCGTTATGAAAATGGTGCGCGTCGGGCGGAGGTGCGAGCACGCATCAACGCTGGCGAAATAACAGGCGATTTTTATTGAACCCCGAAACCCTTGGGGTAGTTTATACATATAGTGATTGCGAAACCGCGCCGAGGTTTCACTGGTCCGGCGACCCCAGGCTGGGCCCCGGGAGGCCGAAGATGGCATCCTCGCAGAAGATTGAAGCAGTGGACACCCGCACGCGGAGTCGTCGCGCGGGCATTGGGGAGTTCAAGTTCGTCCGGCATTCGAGCCTGTCGCGTCCGGGCGTGGCCGAGCGATACATCTCCGACGAGGTGATGGAGATCGTCGAGCGCGACGGCCGGTTGACCGTGCCCGAGGAGACGATGCTCTTCGAGGCGTTTCACGCGACGGGGTATCTGGCATCGCGCGAGCTGAAGCGGCGCCCGGAGCGTGAGTCGAAGCTGTTGGCACGACTGAAGGCGCAGCGGGCGAAGATCCGTCAGCGGCTGGTGGATGCGAACCTGGGGCTGGTGTACGAGCTGGTCCGGCGCAATCGATTCACCAACGTCGACAACGACGAGTTAGTTTCGGACGGGCTGTATGCGCTCCTGCAGGCTGTGGACGCCTACAACCCGTGGAAGGGCTATCGCTTCAGCACGTACGCGTGCAATGCGATTCTGCGGGCGTTCATCCGGCGGTCGATGGCGGAAACGAAGCGGCGGCTGCATGCGCCGGTGGCGTACGATCCGCTGATGGAGAACGGCGACGTCGTGGACATGCAGCGGGAGAGCCAGACGGGGCTGTACGCCGAGCGGCTGTCGAAGATCATCGACGAGGGAATGGTCGACATCACCGAGACGGAGCGGTTTGTGCTGGCGCGGCGGTTTCCGATGGCGCCGAACCGCAAGCGGGCGACGCTGGAGGAGGTCGGCCGGGCGATTTCGGTGTCGAAGGAGCGCGTGCGGCAGATCCAGAATGGAGCGCTGGAGAAGCTGCGCGAGGCGATGGAAATGGACCCGGTGCTGCAGTAGTGCAGCGGGGTTTGAGTGCACTGGACGACGGGGCCGGCCGATGGGTCGGCCTCTTTTTTTGCATTTGCAGCATTGCCGTAAGTACGTGTTTTTCGAGGGCAGAAATCGCGCGCAAGTCCTTATTTTACGTTGTTTTGGGTCGGTTTTCGTGAGTGAC
>CAZNDQ010000486.1:0-3611 GCA_964571825.1 uncultured Planctomycetales bacterium
GCGCCGAGTTGGTCGCTGCGCAGCCACTGAAAATGCTCCATCAGCTCGGCCGTTTCGATCGCAATCGACATGGCGAGGTTCTTCGGGTCGTGGAACTGTCGCCAGTCTCGCGCGTCGACAAACGCCTGCACCCGCTGCCTGATCTCCGCCACCGTCGTCTGATGGTCGTTCACCTGTGCTGCTCCCGGTCGGCGTGCCGCGGCGCACCCGCCGCCACCCGCATTGTCCAACCCGTCTTTACAGTCCGCGCGGGCGATCCTAAACTCACCGGCCATGTCCCATCCGTCCCCCCCACACTCGCCCGAGGACGAGCCGCAGCATATCGACGTGGAGGCGATCATGAAAGAAATCCGCGCGGCCGCGCGCGGCGCCGACGTCGAAGACTACGCTGCCGCCGTCAGCGGCAATGCCGCGGACATCGCGCTCGGCGTTGACGACGAAGCGCTGATCGAGCGCGTCATGCGCCGCGCGCGCGAGCTGCCTGCGCGCCCGGGCGCTGCGCCCGCGCCGATCGCCCGACCCCCCGCCGACGTCGACGCCGCCATCGCCCAACGCCTCGGCTTCGACCGCGAAAAAGACCGCGGCGCCGTCCACCGTTTGCTCGGCAAGGTGCGCCGCTGGCTCTTCCGCGTCACGAAGATTCAGGCGGAGTTCGAGAAGGCGTACGAACGCCTCAACGCCGAAATGCAGGACCTCGAACGCCGCCTCGGCGCCGAGGCCCTCCGCGGGCAGTTGCGCGACGCGCGCCCGGCCGCCGCCGATCCGCTCGCGCTACCTCCCGACCTGCGCGCCGGCGTCACACCGGAAGAGTGGTCCGCCCGCACCGCTGATTACGTCCCCTTCCTCCGTGAGGGCGCGACCCGCGCCGCCGGCGCCGGGCAGACCGACGTACTCGAGTTCGGCTGCGGCGACGGCGCCCTCGCCGCCGCGGCCGCCGCCGCCGGGCTATCGGTCTGCGGCGTCGATCCCCTCGAAGACCATGTCGCTCACTGTGCCGCCCGCATGGTCCCCGCCCGCCAGGCCGGCCTCCGCGAATTCCTCCTTCACGCACCCGAGCATGAATACCGCTGCGTGCTTCTCCTGCACATTCTGCAACACTGCCCGCTCCAACACGTGCCCGCCCTGCTGCTCGAGTTGAAGCGAATCCTTGCGCCCGGCGGTCGCCTGATCGTTGAAATCCCAAACGCCGACAACCCCCTCCTCGCCGGCCGCGGCCCCGCCCCCGGCACCATTCTGAAAATGCTCGCCACCGCCGGGTTCGCCGGTGCCTTCGCCCATCCGCTGCACCCGACGCCACGCGCGCGCCGACGCCGCCCCCCTCGACCCGGCGCTAACCGGCGCCGGCCCCATCCACACCGCACTGGAACGAATCGACGCGCTCCTGTATGGTCCGCGCGACGTACTCATCATTGCCGAACGTGATTGAGCGGGGAGCTTCACCCATGCCGTGCGAAACGCCTCTCTTGCAGACCGACATCCCCGGAATCCCCGTCCGCCGCGGCAAGGTCCGCGACATCCTCGACCTCGGCGACCGCATCCACCTCGTAGCCACCGACCGCATCAGTGCCTACGACGTCGTCATGCCCACCGGCATCCCCGGCAAGGGCGTGATGCTTACGCGTATCTCCCGCTTCTGGTTTGACTTCTTTGCCGACACGACGAAGCACCACCTCATTGACCTGCTCGCGCCCGGATCGATCCCCACGCTCGACCCTTACCTCTCCCAGCTCGCCGGCCGCACGATGATCTGCCGCAAGGTGCGCATCGTCCCCATCGAATGCGTCGTCCGCGGCTACCTCGCCGGCAGCGGCTGGCAGGAATACCAGCAGACCGGCGCGGTCTGCGGCGTGCCGCTGTCCCCCGGCCTGCGCCAGTGCGACCGGCTCCCCGAGCCCATCTTCACTCCCGCCCTCAAGAACGACGTCGGACACGATGAAAACGTCACGTTTGAGCAGGCCGCCGCCCGCGCCGGCACCGAGGTGATGTGCATGCTGCGCGACCGCAGCCTCGACCTCTATCGCCGCGCCGCCGACTACGCCCTCTCCCGCGGCCTGATCATCGCCGACACCAAGTTCGAGTTCGGCGAAGCCGACGGCGAACTGCTCCTCGCCGACGAAGTGCTCACGCCGGATTCCTCGCGCTTCTGGCCGGCCGATGCCTACGAGCCCGGCCGTGACCAGGAGAGCTTCGACAAGCAGTATCTGCGGAACTATCTGCAGGATTTGTGCGCTACCGGCCGCTGGAACAAGCAGGCCCCAGGCCCCGATCTCCCCCCTGAAGTCGTCGCCCACACCTCCGAAAAATACCGCCGCGCCTGCACGCTCCTCTGCGGAGTATGAGCCGCGCAGCGCAACCGCCCCGCGACCGTCCGCCCGACGCCATTCAATTGGTACGAGGTTCGCCCGATGCACGCGGGCGCGTGTTGCGCCGCGCGGAGACCGCGACGGCGCGCGCGCGACTCCGCCGTTTGGCACGCGCCTCGTGCCGCCGGTATACGCAGCCCTCAGGCGCGTCCGCGATCAGACACCCGTTGTCATGGTACGCCCGGCACTGCATGCACAGGTCTTCGTAGGCCCGCTCCGACGCGCCGAGCAGCCGGGCCAGCGCTCGCAGTTGCGCGGCCCATGCATCGTGCCCATTCTGTGACGTAGAGCCGAGTGCGTGACGCACCCGATGGCACTGCTCGCGCTCGATTGCCGCGACCACCGTTCGCCCGGTCCGCGTCAACCGCACATAGGCACTGCGCCGGTCGGTTGGATTCGAGTGACGGACGACCAGCCCCTGCTGGGCCAGTGCGTCGCTGAGTTGGCTTGCCGCCGGGTCGCTTACCCCGAGGAACCGCGCGATCTGTCCGATCATCTGCTTGCCGCTGTGCGCGATCAGCTTCATCAGCCGGACCTTGGACGGCGAGAGCTGCCAGTCCCCGGCGGCAGCCGCAACGGCCTGCGCATCAAGAACCTCGTCCACCGTGCGCGAAAGGCACAACAGCGCTTTGACAAGCGCGTCCACGTCCCTGCCGGTCGTTTGCGACTTCCTCGCCAAGGGCCCGACTCCCGCGAAGCTGGGTGGAATGGATGCGGCCGGCCCGCCGCAAACTTCAAGTATACGTTCTCCGCCCCGACGCACCAAGCGCGTGTCGAATCGCCGACGCCGCCCGTGCGAGCGGCGTCCCGACCCATTGCGTTTCCGCCGACCAACGCACCCCGCCCCGCCTTTGCCGCTGTTCCGGGCGAGACTTCGCACATATCATCCCGAAACGCACCGACCCGCACCCCCGGCGAACCTCCCGCTTCGGATGGCCCGCGATGCCGATGCTCGCCTTCACCCTCATCGCAGCCGCCCTCGCCGCCGGCGCCGACACCCAGCCGGCCGACCGCCCGGCTGCGCCCCCCCTTTCCGCCGACACGCGGGAACTGCCCACCCGCTTTTTTCACGCGGATTCTCAAACCGCACGCCGCGCACTCCGCCAGCGCATCACCGCGCAGCCCGCCGCCACGCCCCGCGCCGTCGCCGCCGCCCTCCACCAACTGCCGCTCTGGTTCCCCGCGCCGCCCGGAGAACGCTCCACTCCGATCGACTGCGGCGACGGCAAGGAGTTCCCCGTCCTCATC
>CAZNDQ010000487.1:0-3605 GCA_964571825.1 uncultured Planctomycetales bacterium
CGTCCCCGCGTCCACGTCCAGCATGATCAACCCATAGGTACTCTTGTCGAGTTGCCCGGTAAATGCCTGAATCCCGCGCGCCCCGACCCGCGCGGCCGCGGATTGCGCGAACGCGGCGCTGCCGTTCCACGGTGCGTCGTCGCGCATTCCCAACTCAACCGCGATGATCCCCAACAGCACCGCGATAATCCACAGCACCACCTGTCGGCTGCGCGGCGATTGACGGGCAATCGGGGGTTGAACGGGCGCGTCTGGCATGGGCTGACCTCGTTGATTACCGTGGTGCACCGGACTGCGACGGCGGGTACGCCCTGCGGAAGCTGCGAGCCGTGGTCCGGCCCGCGACAGTCGGTTTGCTCTCGGCCTTCCAGTCGGCGGGCCTGCGGCGAGAGCAACATCGTCCTTAAGTGATTATATACCCGAAGGTAAGAGGGGCAAGACGTGGCCAATACGCGCGAACGAGTGGCGCTGGCGGGGTGGAGCCTGCATCGACGATTTCGCTGCGAACAAACGCCGCTTACGCTGCTTGAGTTTCCGCAAATCGCGGCCGAGGAGTTCGCCATCCGCGAGATCGAGTTGAATTCGCCCTTCTTCGAGTATGTCGATCCGGCGGACAAGGCGTCATCGCCAGTCGATGAACGATTTCTGGACGAGTTGGCATCGGCGGCGGAGCAGGCGGGGGTGCGGATCGGCGGAGTGGCGGTCGATCACCATGGGGAATTGTGTTCGCTGGACGAAACGGAGCGGCAGAAGGCGGTGCGCCAGCACGCGAAATGGGGGCCCATTTGCCGGCGCCTGGGAGCCGATTACTACCGGGCCAACTCGGGTGGCAAGTCGCTGGCGCGGGCGACCGCGAATCACGGAACAGCCTGTTCGCGGTCGTTCCGGGAGCTGGCCGAACACGCAACAGAGTACAGCGTGGCAGTCCTGATGGAAAACCACTGGGGGTTATCGGACGATCCGCAGCGGATGGTGCGGATCCTTCGCGCGGCGAATCATCCCTGTTGTGGGGCGCTGGCGGACTTTCGCAATTGGCCGGCCGGGGTCGATCCGCTGATGGCGCTGGAGGCGATTGCGCCGTATGTGCGGGTGGCGCACGCGAAATTCCTGAAATTCGATGCGCACGGCGAGGATCCGGACTTCGATACCGCACGGGCGGTGGCGATCCTGCGTGCGGCCGGGTTCAAGGGCCGCTACGCGATCGAGTTTGAGGGGACGATCGACGACCACGAGGGGGTTCTGGCGAGCAAGCGATTGATCGAGCGGCACCTGGGGATTCGGTCCTAAACGGCTTCGGGCGGGACGCCGCCCGTGGCCAGCAACTCCAACTCCATGTAGATCGCACCGGGAATCGGGTTGTAGCGATAGGGAGCGATCTCGCCAAAGCCAAGCGCGCGATAGAGTTTAAGGGCCGAGGTCATCGTGGGGAGTGTGTCGAGCCGCATCCGGGCGTAGCCGATCTCCCGTGCGGCGGTGATCAACGCCCGCGTGAGCGATTCGCCGATGCCCCGACCGCGAAAAGCGGGGCGGACAAACAGGCGCTTCATCTCGCACGTTTTCATGTCAATCCGGCAGAGTGCGATGCATCCGGCGGGCTCGCCGTCGACGAGCGCGAGGAACAACCGGCCGGTGGGCGGAGCGTAGCCACCGGGCAGGTCCGCCAGTTCCTGCGCGAAGTTCTGGAAGCACAGGTCGAAGCCGAGCCAGGCGGCGTACTCTCCGAAGAGCGCGCGGACCGTCGGAATGTGCTGCGGCGTGTGGGCTTCGAGGAGCGTATGCATGTGCCGTTGCCGGTCCCGGCAGTACTGTCGCGGCCGCGTCAGCGTGCGCCGGGTACACCGACCGCTGTTTCCCGGTGCGCGGCCCAGGCGGCGGCGCACCAGAGAAGCATTGTACCGGCGAGCAGCAGACCCATCTGGCGGCAGAAGTTCGAGGCGAAGTGGAGCCAGTTGCAGAGGACGGCCGTGGCGAGCGACCAGCGGAGGAGCGTGGCGGTCGAGGTGCCGCGGCGCGCGACGATCACGGCGAGGCAGACGGCGTAGAGCAGTGAGGTCACGGTGTAGTAGTTGTGCCAGGCGACATGGCTGATGAAGTTGGCGGCGACGGGGGGCAGGCACCAGAGGAACGCGTCGCGGAGCGTGGTACGCGGCGCGCGGCGGTACATCAGCGCGGCCATCACCAGCACCAGCGCCAGAGAGACGGCGGCGGCGAGGCGGCGGACGGCGTCGGGGGACCAGTCGGCGAGGGTGAGGGCAAATTTGCGATGGTCGGGCAGGGCGCTGTCGGAGAGCCAGCGGACGAGGACGGCGTAGAGGCTCTGGTTGGCGAAGCCGAACTGGCTGAAGCGGGCAAACTCGGGTTTTTCGCCGAAGGCGGAGTCGGAAAAGAAGGGGAGGAGGATGCGCTGGGTGAAGTCGCGGGTGCGTTCGAGGGCGACGGTCGGTCCGAAGCCGATGAGCGGCAGGAGCCCGGCGAAGAGCGCGACGCCGACGGCGAAGCCGAGCAGGCCGCGCGCGTCGCGGCGGACGAGGAGCGGCAGGAGCAGCAGGGCGGGGTAGAGCTTGAGGCAGGCGGCCAGGGCGATGCAGAGGCCGCAGTACGCGGAGCGGTCGCGGCGGTACTGCCAGAGGGCCTCGACCATGAGGGCGAAGAGCAGCGCGGAGACCTGGCCGCGGTGGAGGCCGTCGATGATGGGGCCGAAGTTGACGGCCAGGGCGACGGCAACGACGGCGGCCGGGGAGAGGCGCAGCGGGGGGCGCGAGAGGTAAAGGGGCTCTGACACCGCTTCCTTCGATTGCGGTTCGCGCGGCGGCGGGGGGAGCAGCTCGCCGCAGAGGGCGGCGAGGCGGCGCGCGGCCCAGGCGAGGGCGGCGAGGCTGAGCAGGTACCAGGCGATGACGGCCGGCGGGGCGGGCATGGCGGCGAAGGGGATGAGGCAGACGGCCATGGTGGGCGGGTAGTAGTAGGGGCCGGCGCGGGGGTAATCGACGGCGTAGATGTCGGTGGCGTCGAGGGCGGCGCGCCCGGCCGCGCGGAGCATGAGGAAGTCGCTGCGGGGGTCGGTGCTGAGCAGGGCGCGGTGGTAGACGGTGGCGCCGACGACGAGCGCGGCGAGGGCGACGAGCGACCAGCAGAGTGTGCGATGCAGCGGTTTCATTCGCGCGGCTCGGATGTCCCGACAATCGGCGACACCGTACCCCCGCACCCGCGCACTGCAAGCGGCGTCCAGCCTGCAAATTGGTACGGTTCATGCGGCTGCGGCGATCCGGTCCGGGCGGACCACCCGGCGGCGGGCTCATCTTCGTTGTGCTTTTCGGTGATGCCGGGGTTGCCGCGGGGGAATGGGCGGCCATAGCATTGGCCGGCGGAGCAGGCGGTCAGCCTGATTCATCGCGGACGGGTTTCGACGATCGCGGAAGAGTGGCTCGTGACTTGTGACTAGTGGCTAGCAAGATCAGACAACGAGCTACGGAAGAAAGCCACGGATCCACGTCGCGAAGAAGGGAAGAAAGTACAAGAACCTATGTCTGCGGACACGCCAAAATCTTCAGGAGACGCGCAGAAACCGGCAGAACGTAGTACATAGGGTCTCGTCGCGGCGGCGG
>CAZNDQ010000488.1:0-3604 GCA_964571825.1 uncultured Planctomycetales bacterium
CCTATTTACACCGGGCGGTCGGGGGCCGTCAACCGGGGGCGATCGGTGGGTTCAGGGTCCGGCAAGGCGGAGGCACTCGGCATAGGCGGCGGTCCGGGAATAGGCCTGATGGGCGACGACGAGGCGCTTGGCCTGGTCGGCGGCCTCGGCGCGTCGTCCGAAGAAGGAGAGGCCCTCGATGCGGGCCAGGCCGGCGGTGAGGGATTCGATGGAGTCGGGCGGGGCGATGTGCTGGGCGCGTTCGTAGAGTTGCTGGGCGGCGGCGAGGTCGCCGAGGAGTTCGCCCTGGAGGATACCGGCCATCATCAGCGCGGCCCAGCGGTGGGGGCCGTAGAGGTCGGTGCGGTCGGCGAAGGCGGCGAGGTCGGCAGCAAGTTTTGGTGCGGCGGGGAGGTCGGAGGTGTCGGTGACGCGGTAATACTCGGCGACGAGAAGGGCGAAGCTGTCGGCGGCGGACGACGTGGAAGCACCGGACGCGGCGACATCGAGGGCCGCGACCATTTTCTGTGCGGCGTCGAGTTCCCAATGCGTTGGGTAGACGAGGAAGTAGCGTGTCTCGCTGCCGCCGGGGCCGAGGGGGCGATAGAGCGTGGCGAGGAGCTGTCCGGCCTGGCGCGGGGTCGCCTGGCGCAGGACGTACTGCGTGGTGCGGCTGTCTTCGGCGGAGTCAGCGGCGCCGGTGACCAGGAGCAGACGGTGATAGCCGCCGTCGGGGGATTCGGAGGGGGCGGCGGAAGCGGACGGCCGGGGCGCGGGGGGTGCGGGGGGCGGCGGCGGCGGTGAGGCCGGTGCGGCAGGAGGGGGAGGCGGAGGAGAAGTGGAAGCGGCCAATGCCTGTGGCGGCGGCGCGGGCGAGGGCGCGACGCTCGGCGACGCTGGTGTCGATGACGCGGACGTAGCAGAGCTGCTCGTCACGGTGGGGCTCGAGGGCGCGGGGGACGGGCGCGCCGCAGTTGAGGAAACGACGGGCGCCGAAGGTTGTGCGGAGGAAGAGGACGAAACGGATGGCGGCGAGGTCGATGAACGTGGTGCGGATGAGGCGGGCACGGAGGCGACGGTGATCTGGTCGTTGGCGGGGATCGGGCTGGGAGCCGGGCGCGGTGCGGGCTGGGGCGGCGCGGGTGCCGGCTGGGGTTGTTGCGGTGTCGCGGGTTGCGGCTTGACGGTGCTTGCGGTGCGGGTGGGCGCGGGCTGTGGTGTAGATCGCGGGGGTCCCTGGACGATGCAGGGCCGGACGGTGGTGCGGCGTTCGTCGTAGAACCGGCCGGTCTCCCAGTCGAACTTCCAGCCGCTGCAACCGGCCGAGAGCAGCAGCGTAGCGAGGAGTGCGAGGCGAAGGTCAACGAGGCGGTGCGTGGGTGAGATGCGCATCATGCGGTCATCTTACCGAAGGCGGTGGAGGGCGGAAACCGGCGGCCGGCGGGCGGTGAGGTTTACGCCTGGGCAGGTTGCGGCGCGGGACTGTTGGCAGAATGCGGGGGCGGCTCGGCGAAGGGGCCGAGGCGTTTGAGGTTGTCTTCGTGCCGGAGCAGGACGCGATGGACCGCGTCCGCGGCGGCGCGGTTGCCGGCGACGCGCGCGGCCAGCGCGCGGCAGACGCCGGCGAGGCGGCGCTCATCTTCGATGAGGCGCGGAAGGACGCGGCTCAGTTCGAGGTAGTGGAGGTCGCCGGTCCAGGTGGCGGGCAGGCGCGGGGCGACGGAGCCGCCGAGACGGACGATCGTTTCGGCGAGGCGGGCCTGATCGGCGATGACCTGCGCTGTCATCGGCTGCACGACCGCCCACAGTGCGGTCGAGTACGGCGCGACGAAGGGGGCCGACTCGTGGAGGCGCGCGAGGAGTGAGGCGGACTCGGCCTGGAAGAGTTCATTGAGCGCGGCGATCTGGTCGGGTGCGGCCTTCAAGGCGACGGTTCTCCGTGAGCGGCGACGCGGGCCGAGGCGAGGTCGGGCTGCGGCGCGGTGACCTTTGCAGCCGGTGGGGCGGGGGAAAAGAGGTTGGCGGCGTAGTGACCGGCGCGGTGGCGCAGCGGGTTGATGACGAGCGTGCCGAGGAGCAGCAGTGCGACGGCGCAGGCGTTGACGAGCGCCAGGCCGGCGAGGGGCGAGGCAAAGGCGGGCTTGCCGTCGTCGCACAAGTACATTTCGCGGATGATCCGCACGTAATAGAACAGGCTGAGCAGCGTGTTGAGGCAGATGACGACGATCAGTCCCCAGAGCCAGGGCTGAGGCGCGGCCGCGTCGCCGAGGGCGAAGAGCAGCCAGAGCTTGGCGATGAAGCCGCCGAGCGGGGGCATGCCGATGAGCGAGAAGAGGCAGACGGCCATGGGCAGAGCGAGGAGCGGTGCGCGGCGGCCGAGGCCGCTGAAGGCGCCGAGATCCTCGCTGCCGGTTTTCCAGCCGACGACGGCGGTGACACCGAACGCGCCGAGGTTCATGAAGAAGTAGATGACGACGTAGGCGAGCAGGGCGGTCAGGGCGGTGTTGGCGGGCGTGCCGGGCGCGGTGAGCACGGCGCCCATCATCAGCATATAGCCGGCGTGGGCGATGGAGGACCAGGCGAGGAGGCGTTTGACGTTGGTCTGGCGATAGGCGGCGAGGTTGCCGTAAGTGCAGGTGATGGCGCCGAGGATGCCGAGGGTCCAGGCGAAGGGGGAGAGGAGGGCGATGGCGGCGGCGGCGTCGAGCGCGCCGTGGGCGACGGCGGAAAAGGTGGAGACGATGCGTAGGGCGAGGCCGAGGCCGGCGGCCTTGCTGACGACGCTGAGCCAGGTGGTCACTTCGATCTGGGCGCCCTCGAAGACGTCGGGGCACCAGAAGTGGAAGGGCACGGCGGAGATCTTGAAGCCGACGCCGACAAGGAGGCCGAGCAGGCCGAGCGTGAGGATGAGATTGCCGCCGGGCTGGACGAGCATGGCGCCGCCGCCGGCGGGGTCGGCCAGGCCGCTGACGACGCGGTGGAAGATGACGCCGAGATCAAACGAGCCGTAGTAGCCGTAAAGGAGCGAGGCGCCGTAGAGCATGGCGCCGGCGCAGACGGAGCCGAAGATGACGTACTTGAGGGAGGCCTCGGCGCCGAAGCGGGAGCGCTTGTTGAAGCCGGCGATGGCGTAGCTGGGCAGCGAGGCCAGCTCGATGGCGATGACGATCATCAGCAGGTTGAGCGTGCTGACCATGAGGGCCATGCCCAGCGCGCTGCTGAGGAGGAGGACGAAGAACTCGGGGGCGTGGCGTTCGCGCTGGGCGCTGCCGAGGACCCAGAGCACGTTGACGGCGATGAGGAAGAGCATGAGGAAGAGCTTGAAGAAGACGCTGAGGTTGTCGACGACGATCATCGGCGCTGCGCCCTCCGGGGCGAGGCCGGCGAGCCCGCCGCCGCTGACGGTTGCCGCCTGGCCGGCGGCGAGGAACATCGTCAGGCAGGCGCCGACGAGAGCGATGAGCGAGGTGGCGATGCTGCTCTTGCGGTAGATGAGCGGGGCGATGACGACGGCGACGATGGTCGCGGCGAGGGCCAGTTCGGGGGCGACGAGCCGGAGCTGTTCGCCGGAGGGGATCAACATGGTGCCGAGCAGGGTGTGCATGATGATAGCGTCTTTGTCCTT
>CAZNDQ010000489.1:0-3601 GCA_964571825.1 uncultured Planctomycetales bacterium
AGCACGGCCGCGCAGAAGAACAGGAAGCTGGTGTTCTCGGCCGGCGTGTCACCGGGGTCGAGCAGGTTGACGCCGGTGTCGGTGCTCATCGACCAGTTGTTGTGCTTGCCCGAGCCGTTCAGCCCGGCAAAGGGCTTTTCGTGCAGGATCGCCTGCAGGCCGAACCGCGGCGCGACGCGCTTGAGGGTCTCCATCAGTACCATCTGGTGATCGCAGGCGACGTTCGAGGTCTCGAAAATCGGTGCAATCTCGTACTGCCCGGGAGCGACTTCGTTGTGCCTCGTCTTGACCGGGATGCCCATGCGATAGAGCTGTTTCTCCACCTCGGCCATGTACGCCAGCACCCGCGGCGGGATCGAGCCGAAATAGTGGTCCTCAAGCTGCTGGCCCTTGGGCGGCTTTGCGCCGAACAGCGTGCGGTCACAGGCGAGCAGGTCGGGGCGGGTGTAGTAGAGATTGCGGTCGATGAGGAAGTACTCCTGCTCGGCGCCGACGGTCGTGTGCACGCGGGCGACCCCGCGATCCGTGCCGAAGATCCTGAGGATGCGCATCGCTTGGTGTGAGAGCGCGTCCATCGAGCGCAGCAACGGCGTCTTCTGGTCGAGTGAGGCGCTGGTCCAGGAAACGAACGCCGTGGGGATGCAAAGCGTGACGCTGTTAAGCCCGCGCATCAGGAACGCCGGGCTTGTCGCGTCCCACGCCGTGTAGCCCCGCGCCTCGAACGTCGCCCGCAGTCCACCCGATGGAAAACTCGAAGCGTCTGGTTCGCCCTGACAGAGGTCGGAGCCCGAGAGCGCGTAGACCATTCCCCCGTGCCCGTCGGGCATGATCATCGAGTCATGCTTCTCTGCCGTCAGGCCCGTCAGCGGCTGGAACCAGTGCGTGTAGTGCGTCGCGCCGTTCTCGACGGCCCAGTCCTTCATCGCCGCCGCAACGACGTCCGCAACCTGCGGATCGAGCGGCTCCGAATACTGGATCGTCTTCATCAGCCGCCTGAACGCATCCCGCGGCAGCCGCTGCTGCATGACGCGCTCGCTGAAGACGTCGGCGCCGAATATCTGGTCGACGCGCGACCGATCATCGTGCGGAGTGCGTTCCCGCGTGTGTGTGCCATTCCATGCCGTGGCAGCGGCCACTGCCATTGCTCGGGCCTGTGTCAGATCCATGGAAGTCCTCCCCACATCTCGCGCCGGCCACTTGGCTGCAGCCGACGAACGGACAGTCATGTTTCGGAAAGTGTTCGTCCGATCGGTTATCGGCAGGCGGCGCGGCCGAACTCATTTGCTCAAGGGAATCGGTCACGGGCGAGGAAGCCCGCCTGCTGCGCCTCCTGACTCGTGGAACAACATCATCGCGGCAGGAGGACGCCAACGTCAACTGTGAGGTGCAGAAAGCGCTCGCTCTACCGTTGGATGGACCTCAAAAAGCGGCTGGATCGCCGACTTGACCATCATCTCCTGGATACGGGGGGCCAGGCCGACCAGGACGAGGCGTCGCTTCTCGGACCGGAAGCGATTGGCTACGTCCACCAGCGCACCAATCGCCAGGCTGGCCATGAATTCGAGCCGTGACAGGTCGACGACGACCGGTAGGACCGGGGTCTGCTGGGCTGCGGCGATCAGTTCGGCCTTGAACCGCCCGGTGGACTCAAAATCGAGTTGCGCGAACGCACAGGTGGCGAGGATTGCATGGTCATGTGGCTGGAGTTGAAGCACGCGGGATTCGCTCATGTTGAGTCTCCGGCAAGGGGTTCGGACCGACGTTGACGCATGCACCTCCGGCAGGTGCGCTGTCAGCCGAAGCGGATCATACCACGAAGCGCGACCCGGCGGCGATCGCGGCCGGAACCAACTCAGGAACCCGCCCGGGCTGCTGGGAAGTCAAGACCGTCGAGCCAGGTGCGCCAGTCGGATGGCGTCATGTCGGTGCGGATGCCGCTGAGTGCGCGCAACGATTCGCGGGAGTGGAATACGACGCCGAAGTCGCGGTCAGCCAACGCGGCGATCAGCGCGGTGATCGCGTCGCGGGCGTAGAAATACTGCAGAGCCTGCGCAGCCTCGATGCGAACCTGATGGGAGCGGGCGGGCGCGAGGTGGTCGATGAGCACGGATCGGACAGCGGGCTGCGCGTCGAGCGGGATGGCAGCGCGCGCAGCCAGCGTGCGAAGCGCGCGCAGGACGTCACAACGGAGCGCATCGTCGATCGGCCGGGTTGCCGTGAGCGCGTCGCCCGACTCCGCGCTCGCGCGCGACGGTGTGATCGCATGATCGTGTGTGCGAGGGCCGGGGGTTGGGCTGAGCAGCGCCAGCAGCGGCGCGACGGGCCGCTCGTCGGTGTAGCGGGCGAGTGCGGCGACGGCCGCGCGGCGCACGGCCGTGCTGGTGTCGGTGCGAGAGATGCAGACGAGCGCGTCGAAGGACTCCGGCGATGTCACGCTGCGGCGCTCAGCAACGGCGAGGAGCGCGGCGCGGCGGGTGTCGGCGTGTTCGGCTTCGAGGGCGAGGAGGATGTATTCGCGGGTGGATTTGTGTTTCCAGCGCCAGTCGTTCTGGGGGGCGGGGTTTTTGTGGCAGGCGGGCAGGAGGGTCAGGATCGACAAATGCACCACGAGGAGTGCGGTTTTGCACGCGCGGGCGGGGGAGCGGTAGCGAGCCGTAAAGGGTTGACTGAGAATGGGTTGCGCGCGTCTTGGCGCGGGCGCGGGCGCTGCGCTTGCGTCCGGAAAAGGGCATATGTTCTGGAAGATCGAGACCCGGGAGGTGTTGGGGTTCATCACGTCAGGGACCCCTTATGGTTGGGGTGACCGGCCGCGCCGGTCCACGGTTCAGTGGGGAGTTTAGCCGAACGGATTCCGAACGTCAAGTGGGGGTGAATCGAGGGTACTGGTAGCGTTTGAAACCTCTCGGCCATTGTATCCCCAAATCCGACCACCTATGATGCTTGCATGGGCAAGCAGCGAAAAAAGACACGTCGGGACGTGGCCGAGATCGCCCGCGAGAACCTTGAGCAGATCATCGGAGAAAAGCTGTCCGGTGGGCCGCTGGAACAGCCGGAATCACCTGAGCCAGATACCCGCAACCCGGCAGCGGTCGCCCTGAGTAAGCTGGGGGCCAGCAAGGGCGGCCAAGCGAGGGCCAAGGCGTTAACCGCCAAGAAGCGTAGTGCAATCGCAAAAAAAGCAGCCCTCACAAGATGGCGCACCAAGGACCGCCCCTGACCCCACCTATCGTATGTTTTTTTTAACGCCGATCAATAATCGATGATTGACCGAACTCCGGCGCGCGTTATCATACCACGCCATGAGCCAGATTCGTTTCAGCGTGGACGGGATCGAAGTGACCTGCGAGTCCGCAGACGATGCGGCGAGGATACTGCTGGGACTTAGGGCGGGAATTGCCCAACCAAGCCAAGGGGTCAACGGCCTTCCTAACGGTCGCGGTCCCGGCCGCCCAAGGAAATCCGATCCTACTCCGGCCGAGCACCGCACCGAAAGGGTCCGAGGTAATGCGTTGCGATTCTTCGCCTTCCTTGAACAGCACCCGAGGGGCGCAACGACTCCCGAAGTGTGTGCCGCGCTTGGCGTGCAGGGCGGACGAGGTGT
>CAZNDQ010000490.1:0-3595 GCA_964571825.1 uncultured Planctomycetales bacterium
CCTCCGGCACGAGCGCCCGCGCGTCCGACTGATCCGGCGCACGATAAAACCCCCCGACCCACATCCCCACCGGGTGCACCGCACGCCCGCCCAACAGCGCCACAATGTCGTTCCCCAGCTTCTTCAGCCGCAACGCCTTCTTCACCGTCTCCCCGTGGTCCTCCACCATGCTGATCGCGCTCTCATAGCCGAGGAAGTCCGGCAGGTGCAGCATGAACATGTGCAGCACGTGGCTCTCGATCCATTCGCCGCAGTAGATCAGGTCGCGCAGCGCCTGGATCGCGCGGTCTCCGGCGACGCGGTCGAACACGCCCATCGCCTTCTCCAGCGCGTAGCAGGAGGCTGTCTGGTACGCGATCGGACAGATGCCGCAGATGCGCGCCGTGATGTCCGGCACCTCGCGGAAATCACGCCCGCGCAGAAACGCCTCGTAGAAGCGCGGTGGCTCGTAGATTTCGAGGTTCACCCGCTCCACCTTGTCACCTTTCATGACGAGGTGCAGCGCACCCTCGCCCTCCACCCGCGCCAGCGCCCCCACGCGGATCGTCCGACTACCCGACTTGGTTGCTTTCGAGTCGCTCATATCCGTCACTCGCCTGCTTGAAGGGTTCGAGATATCCGTTGAAGCTGCGCAGCATGCGCTTCATGGCGCGCGGCGTGTGGTTCAACTGAGTCGTCAGCCGATTGCCAAGGGATGCGATGTTCGGCTGCTCCATCGGCCCGAAGCAGCCATAACACGCCCGGTTGCACGCTGGGCACAGCGCCCCGCAGCCCGCCTGCGTGATCGGCCCCAGGCACGGCAGCCCCCGGCTCACCAGTACGCACGGATTCCCCCGCCGCTTGCACTCCACGCACACGCTGTGCGTCGGGATGTCCGGCTTGCGACCCACCAGCGTCGCCGCGATCAACTCCAGCAGTTGCTCGGGGTTCACCGGGCAGCCGCGCAGCTCGAAGTCGACGAACACGTGCGCCGCGATTGGCGTCGCCGTCTCCAGTGTCGAGATGTACTCCGGCGTCGGATACACCGCCTCGACATAGTCACTCAGATTCGCCCAGTTGCGCAGCGCCTGGATTCCACCCGATGTCGCGCACGCCCCGATCGCAACCAGAAACTTGCAGTCCCGCCGCACCTGCTGGATGCGGTGCTCCTCCTCCGGCGTCGAAATCGATCCTTCGACGAGCCCGATGTCGTACGGCGGCAGCAGCACGCGCCGCCGCGCCTCCAGAAACAACGCGATCTCCACCGCGCCGACGAGGTCGAGCAGATGCTCTTCGAGATTCAGCAGCGAGAGCTGGCAACCGTCACAACTCGAGAACTTGTACACGGCCACGGTCGGCTTGCGCTTGGCTTCCGCATGTGTCGGCAGCATGGCTAGATCTCCTCTTTGGCGAAGATGTCGGCAATGTCCGAGAAGCGGAAGACCGGACCATCGCGGCAGACGAACTTCGCCCCGTACTGGCAGTGCCCGCACCGCCCGAAGCCGCAGTTCATGTTCCGCTCCAGCGAGACGAACACCTGCTCCGGCGGCACGTGGAGCTGCAGGAACTGCCAGGCCGCGACGCGGTTGAGAATCCGCGGACCGCAGACCATGACCAGCGTCCGCTCCGCGTTGACCTTGATCCGCCGCAGCAGGTTGGTCACCACGCCCACCGGCCCCGCCCAGTCGCCCGTCGCGTTGTCCACTGTGACGAGCACGTCGATCAGGCCGTCCGAGTCCCAGTTCTCCAGCTCGCCGGCGTAAATGCGGTCCTCCGGTGTGCGGCAGCCGTAGAGCAACACGACGCGCCGGGCGCGCTCGCGGTGCCGCAGCAGCCAGTAGATGATCGGCCGGATCGGCGCCAGCCCGATCCCCCCCGACATCAGCACCACGTCCTTGCCCTCGATCTCGTCCAGCGGCCAGCCGACGCCGAACGGGCCGCGCAGACCGATCACGTCGCCCGACTTCATCCGCTCCAGACGCCGCGTCACAGAGCCGACCACGCGCACGGTATGCGTGAACGAGGTCAGGTCCTCGCTGTCCGAGCTGATCGAGATCGCCGCTTCGCCGACGCCCGGCACGTACATCATGTTGAACTGCCCCGGATGCCAGCGGTAATGGCGGCGGATGCCGGTGTCGATTATCTGCAGCTCATACGTCAGCGTGTTGAAGTTCTCCTTGCGCATGCCGAGGATCCGTGTCGGCACGGGCATCCACGTGTCCATGCCGCAGACCGGTTCGGGGCGACGAGTCACGGGTCCGGCGATCATACGGATATCCCCCTTTCTCCTGCTGCCTTGACCGGCGGCGGCGCTGCGTGACGAATCGCCGCAGCCTCCTCCGTGATGTCAATGCCCACCGGACACCAGGTGATGCACCGCCCGCAGCCGACGCAACCACTCGTGCCGAACTGATCCCACCACGTGCCCAGCTTGTGCCGCAGCCAGTGGCGATAGCGCGCCCGGATCGATGTTCGCACTTCGCCACCGGTCGTGTAACTAAACTGATGCGTGAAGCAGGACTCCCACTGCTGCGTCCGCGTGATCCGACCGCTCGCCAGATCGGTCGAGTCGAGTACCGTCGAACAGAAACAAGTCGGACACACCAGCGTGCAGTTCGTGCAGCTCAGGCAGCGCTGCGCCACTTGGTTCCACCGCGGGTGCTCCACCGCGCGATCCAGCGCCTCGACGAGCCCCTCCGTCTCCAGCCGCCGGCCCATGTGCTCCCGCGCGTTGTTCAGCTTCAGCTCCGCCAGCTCGATCTCCGCTGCCGACGGCTCACGCACCGGGAGCTTTTCGGCGAGTGCCGCCCCGCGCTCCGAGCCGACCTCGACCAGAAACCCGATCTTCAGCTCCGTTAGCGCCAGATCGAAGCCCTCGCGCGCGGCCGGACCCGTGCCCATGGAGTCGCAGAAACAGGTGCCGCCGGGGTGCGTGCAGTTCACTGCAATGAACAACGCGCTCTCCACGGCGTCGCGATACGACGGGTCCGACTCGCAGCGGAACGTCTGCTGCTCCTCGGCGATGCCGTGCACGCGGTTGCGGATGGCGACGGCCGCCAGCTCGCATGGCCGCACCCCGACAAACGCATACTTTGGCAGACTCGCCGCGGGTTCGCTCACAATAAACTCCTCCCCACGGACCGTCAGCGAGAACAACTGTCGCCGCGGCGGCGACAGAAACCGCCGCGGACTGTCCGGGCCGACGACGTACTCGAACCACGAAGACTCGTCGCCCGGAGTCAGCCGGTAGTGCCCGCCGTCCTGCTCGTCGCGCAGACCGTGTGCGATCTGCTCGGCGGACTCGATCGGCCGCAGCCGGATCACGTCATCGTGCACACACGGCGCGACGACCGTGTACTCGTCCGCCCGCAACGTCTCCACCAGCGCGCCAAGATCGGCCTTGGCGAGGAAATAGTGCGTCCGCGGCGCAGCTTTATTGCGTTCGGCGATCATCGACGCCTCCTTCTGCGCTGTACTGATCGCGGCGCCAGGCGCCGCAGACCCAGGCCACCGCGGCCAGCGCGACAGCGGCCAGCACCAGACCGGTCCATAGCGCAACGTGGAACCAGGAAATGCCCGGCCCCTGATGCAGCGGCGTGCAGTGCCCCAGCACGCC
>CAZNDQ010000491.1:0-1678 GCA_964571825.1 uncultured Planctomycetales bacterium
TCTGACGGCTGGGGAGGAGAGCGGCGCAGGGGCCTCCTCATCGAGGGGTGTAGGGTCGAGCGCCTGCGCGCCGGCGGTGCACCAGAGTGGGATGATCAGCGTGAGGACGAGGCTGCGCAGGAGCCTTCCGGCGCCCGGCCCGGCAGGCAGGGAGCATGAACTTTCTACGAGTTGGGCCCGGTTGCGGTGAGAATGCACCAGCGGACTCGCAGACAGGTCCGTCCGTCCGTGGACGCCCGCGCCGATCGAAGCGTCACAAATCGGCGGCGATTATAGGGCTGGCGCGGGGGGTGTCAATCGCATCGCAAGCTGCTCAACCTTCGACGGGGCCGAGAGTTGCCGCGCGCGAACCACAATGCGCCGGCACACACACAGCCGGACGTGATCGCAGTGCTGTCACGGCGTACCCTTTCAACGCGGCGACCGGAGCACGATGTGGCGGTTCTGTCGTGGGGCGGCCGTGCTGCGGACGTAGATGCGGACGCTCTGTCCCTTCTCAAGCCGCTGCCCGACGAGGTCCGCAAGCTGGGTTGCCGAAATGACGTCTTCCTCCTGCACCTCCTGAATCAGGTCGCCGACCTTGAGCCCCTTTTGCGCGGCGGGGCTGTCGGGCTCGACCTCGACGACGACCGCACCGGCCGCCTCCTCCCGCCACCCGTGCTGCTCGGCGAGTGCGGAGTCGAGCGTGCGGACTTTGAGGCCCAGGTCGCCTAGCGCGATCGCGTCCTGAGGCACAAGGGTCTCGATCGGCGGATGTCCGGGCGGCAGCCGGTTGGGGTTAAAGATCGAGCGCGTTGAAAAGTCGCTCGGCTGTCGGCCGACCGTGACGGGCAGGGCAATGCGCTCCTTGTCGCGCCAGATGTCAAGGTGGACAACGGTGCCGGGCGAAGTGTACGCGATGTAGTCTTGCAGGTCGGAGGACGTGTTCATCCGTTCGTCGTTGACGGCGAGGATGATGTCGTTGGCGCGGACCCCGGCGGCGGCCGCCGGCCGCTCGGCGAGTACATTGCTGACGATCACGCCATAGGGGTCGCTCCAGCCGAGGCGCTGCGCGATCTCCGGCGCGTTGCGGACGCCGGTCATCTCAACGCCGAGAAAGCCGCGGACGATCTCCTCACCGGCGATGAGGTACGGCAGAACCTGCCGGATGCGCTTGGCGGGGATGGCGAAGCCGATGCCGTTGTTTCCGCCGGTCCGCGTGGCGATGGCCGTGTTCATGCCGATGACCTCGCCGCGCAGGTTCACCAGCGGCCCGCCGCTGTTGCCCGGGTTGATCGCCGCGTCGGTCTGGATGAAATTCTCGTAGATGTCGAGCGGCAGGCGCGTGCTGCGGCCGCGCGCAGAGATGATCCCGTGGCTGACCGTCTGGTCGTAGCCAAGCGGGCTGCCGATCGCCAGCACGAATTCGCCGACTTCCATCGCTTCGCTGTCGCCGAACTCGACTTCGTGCAGGAAATCGGCGTCGACGCGGATAACGGCCAGGTCGGTACGCGGGTCGGAGCCGACCGGCTCGGCAAGCAACTGCCGCCCGTCCTGAAAGGTGACGCGGATTTCGTTCGCGTCGCGAACCACATGGTGGTTGGTCAGGATGTAGCCGCCGTCCGCCTTGACGACCATGCCGGAGCCGAGCCCGTGGTCCTCGGGCGGCATGAGGCGATCGAAGCGGCGGAAGGCCTCG
>CAZNDQ010000491.1:1688-3573 GCA_964571825.1 uncultured Planctomycetales bacterium
GTTGACGACGGCCGGCGATACTTTGCGGGCGACGAGGCGGAAGGCCTGCGAGAGGTTTTCGAGTCCCTGCAATTGGGCCAGTTCGTCGGCCTCAGCCTGAATGCGGCCCTTCTCGGCCGCAAACGAAATGTGCATCAGCAGGTCGCTCTCGACGATGACGATCCCACTGACGACGACGAGGATCAGCGTGAGCAGGCCTGTGGCATACCGTGAACGACTCGGCATCGAAACCCGTCCTTCCTTTCCGACTCGCGCCGGGCGGCGCTGGCACGGACGACAATGTTCTACGGATAGACGCCGATCGCGGCTGCATCCGGTCAGCGAACCGGCGCGCGGCGGTCTCCCGTCCCGCTCATTGTAGTCGGGCAGGCGGATTTTCCAGCGCGCCCATCCGCCGCCGGACTGGCCGCCATCGGGAATGCGGGGCCGGTGCGCGTGTCGCTGATTCACCTGGCCAGCAGCCGCCGGACCAGCGGCGCTGTGACTGCGGCGAGGTCATCCACGATCAGCGTTGCCGCAGCGAGGGCGGCGCGGTCGTGGCTGCCAATGAGAGCGATGACGGACATCCCGGCGCGACGCGCGGCCTCGACGCCGGCGGGCGCATCTTCGATGACGACGCAGGCAGCGGGCGGGGCGCTGAGGCGCTCGGCCGCGAGTAGGAACGGCGCGGGGTCGGGCTTGCCGTGCGGTACGTCCATCCCCGTGACGACGGCGGCGAAGCAGTCGGCCAGGTGCAGTTCGTCGAGCGCGAGGGCGATGTTCTCGGGCGGGCCTGAGGAGGCGACGGCGACGGGGATGTTCTCGCGGCGCAGCGCGCGGACAACGTCGGCGGCGCCGGGAATCTCGCGGATGCGCCCGCGCACGAGATCGCGGTAGATCGCCTCCTTGCGCTCGTCGAGGCGGCACACGATTGCGTCATCGAGATCGGCGCCGAAGAGCGCACGAATAATGTCGCGGCTGGGGCGGCCGAACTGGGACTGGAATTGCGCGGGCGTCACGGTGAGGCCCTGTTCGCGCGCAAGGACGCGCCAGCTTTCGAGATGCGCGGCGCCG
The DNA here is from genome assembly GCA_964571825.1 of uncultured Planctomycetales bacterium. Taxonomy (GTDB): domain Bacteria; phylum Planctomycetota; class Phycisphaerae; order UBA1845; genus CAZNDQ01. The sequence continues at coordinate 2,742 of CAZNDQ010000491.1, forward strand.
GAGTCGATGAGCACGCCGTCCATGTCGAAGATGACGGCGATGCGGTGCGAGTGCGACCTGTCATGTAATGTCGGATGAGCCATGGGCGAGCGGTCCGGCGGCGACGCAGCGCGTCAGGCGTTGGGCGGGATCATCGGCCGCCCGACGCTGTAATAGACGAATCCGCGCCGCGCCATCATCGGTGGCTCGTAAAGATTTCGCCCGTCGAAGACGACGTGTTCGCGAAGCAGTTCGCGCATGCGGTCGAAGTCGGGGCTGCGAAACTCGTTCCACTCGGTCAGAATGAGCAGTGCGTCGCAGCCTTCGAGCGTGGCGTAGGTGTCAGCGACGCAGGCGACGCGGTCGCCGAATTCATGTTTCAGGTGGGGCAGACCCTGCGGGTCGTGTGCGCGCACGGCCGCGCCGAGTTCGAGCAATTTCTCGATGATCGTCAGGGACGGTGCCTGGCGGATGTCGTCGGTCTTTGGCTTGAAGGTCACGCCCCAGAGGGCGAACGTCCGGCCGCGGACGTTGCCGCCAAAATGCGCCACCACCTTGTCGACGAAGAGGCGGCGCTGACGGATGTTGATCTCGTGCACGATACGGAAGAGGTCGGAGGCGACGCCGGCCTGCTCGGCGACGTGGGCGAGCGCCTGCACGTCCTTGGGGAAGCAGCTTCCGCCGTAGCCGACGCCGGGATAGAGGAACTGGAAGCCGATGCGCTGGTCGGTGCCGATGCCCTCGCGCACCTCGTTTACGTCGATGCCGTGACGGTCGCAGATGTTGGCGATCTCGTTGATGAAGCTGATCCGCGCCGCGAGGAAGGCGTTGGCGGCGTACTTGGTCAGCTCGG
>CAZNDQ010000492.1:0-3559 GCA_964571825.1 uncultured Planctomycetales bacterium
CCGCCCGTCCAGCACGCCGACTCGCGCGCGATCGCCGTCTTCTATTCCGCATTCCGCATTCCGCATTTCTTCCGTTGTCATGCTGAGCGCAGCGAAGCATCTCGAATCGCACCGCCCGTCCAGCACGCCGACTCGCGCGCGATCGCCGTCTTCTATTCCGCATTCCCATTCCGCATTCCGCAATGTCTTGCTAGTCACTAGCCACTAGCCACTAGTTACGCAATCCGCCCGCGGATCGCCGTCTTCAGCGCCTCATACTTCCCGCGCAGCAGCTCCACCATCGCCTGATGCATCATCTGCGTCTCCGCCAGGTCGGCCATCTGCCGCTCGATACTCAGGTCCGACCCGTCGTGAAACAGGATGTTCTCCGCCGGCCGCTGCGTCGGCGTGACGATCAGCCGCCCCGCCGCATCCTGCCGAAACTGCCGCGTTCCGCGAATCTCCAGCGGCGTCCCCGGCCGCTCCCGCCGCGCCTGCATCGCCTTGCCCATCTCCTGCTGAAACGCCCGCGCGTCGAGCTGCTTCGTCCGGTAGTCCGGCGTGTCCGCGTTCGCCACGTTCTCCGCGATCATCTCCAGCCGCGCCGACAGAAACGTCAGCATCCCGTCCAGCGCCGGAATCGTCCCGTTGTTCGCCACTCCGCTGATCAACATCCTGTCGATCTCCGAATCACCTTCAACGCCAAACGGCCGTGCCCCTCGCGCCACCCAACTTCCATCCCGCCATGAACGCCGATCGTGCCGACGTAGCCGCTCTTCCGTGTGCCACTGCTTCCAGCAGTGCGATGACCAACGCTCTTCAGCAGTTCCGCCCGCGCAAGTGGACCACAACGGGTTCGCTCGCCGGCATTCCGCAATCCGCAATCCGCAATTCTCCCGTCGCGCTACCCCGCCACTCCTCAACTGGCCACCGTCCACTGGCCACTGGTCACTTTCTTCTAGCCACTTCCATACCACCCCACCTTCCTCTTCCCGCCCATCCTGAGACCCCTTCACAGGCTCGCCTGTCCCCGCAGTTTCCGCCGACCCCACGCGCCATTCCTGCGCCTCACCGCATTCACTGTCCGCGCTCGATGGCCATGCCCCAATCGCCACCCAACTCCCGGCACGTCATCGACCCGCCACTCGCCCGTCAGGGCGAACGATCGTTGCCAGGGGCGCCGCGACGCGAAACATGTCCCTGATCGCGAGTCCGCGCATTCCTCCCTCTTCGCCCGTCAGGGCGAACGATCGTTGCCAGGGGCGCCGCGACGCGAAGCGGAGCAAGCCCCTGGTAACCACCCCCCAGGAACCTCCGCCCGGAGGGCGGACGAATCGTGCCAATCGTAACTTTGTCGCTTCGTCACTTTCTTCCCATTCCGCATTCCGCATTTCTTCCGTGGCGGCTTGCCGCCACACCTCAACTGGCCACCGGCCACTGGACACTGGTCACTAACTGAGATGCGGAGCACAGCGACGCATCTCACCCTTCCGCCCCCGCCATCGAAAACGCTGAGTCCCGCCGCCGGCTCAGCACCTCCGGCGGCAGATCCGCCAGCGCTCCCTGCTCCCGCCACGCCTTCAGTTTCATCCCCAGCGTCCGCACGCCGATCCCCAGCGCCCGCGCCGTCTTTTCCCGATGCCCGCTGAACCGCGCCAGCGTCTCCTCGATCAGGCTGCGCTCCATGTCCTCGACGAGGTGCCCCTCGCGCCAGCGCGTCCCCGGCCGCTGTGACGTGATCTCCGACGACAGCCACGGCCGCAGCACCTCCTCCGTGATCATCCGCCCCGTCACCAGCACGCTCGCCCGCTGACACACGTTCTCCAGCTCGCGCACGTTCCCCGGCCACGCATACCGCTTGAGCATCTCCAGCGACGCCCGCGTGAACTGCTTCGCCTCGCGCCCCTCGCGCCGCGCGATCTGCGCCAGAAAGTGCTCCACCAGCGCCGGAATCTCCTCCGTCCGCTCCCGCAGCGGGCGAATGTGCAGCGGCAGCACCGACAGCCGGAAGTACAGGTCCTCGCGGAACCGCCCCGCGCGCACCCAGTCGCCCAGGTCGCGGTTCGTGCTCGCGATCACCCGCACGTCCACCGCCCGCGTCACCGACGACCCCACGCGCTCGAACTGCCCCTCCTGCAGCACCCGCAGCAGCTTCGCCTGCAACGTCAGCGGCATCTCCGAAATCTCGTCCAGCAGCAGCGTCCCCCCGTCCGCCAGCTCGAACCGCCCCTTGCGCATCCGGTCCGCCCCCGTAAACGCCCCGCGCTCGTGCCCGAACAGCTCGCTCTCCAGCAGTTGGCTCGACAGCGCCGGGCAGTTCAGGCACAGCATCGGCCGGCCCGCCCGCGGCGACTGCGCGTGGATCGCCCGCGCCACCAACTCCTTGCCCACGCCCGACTCGCCGTGAATGAGCACGGTGGCGCTCGAATCCGCCATCCGCGCGATCTGTCCCATCACGCCTTCATACGCCTGCCCGCAGCCGACCAGCCGCTTGTCCGTCACGATCTCGCGCAGCGACTCCCGCAGCACCTCGTTCTCCGCCCGCAGCATCCGGTGCTGCACCGCCCGCTCCACCAGCACGCAGATCTCGTCCGCGTCGAACGGCTTCTGGATGTAGTCGAACGCGCCGAGCTTCATCGCCTTCACCGCCGTCGGCACCGTCGCGTACGCCGTCATCACGATCACCGGCACGTCCACCCCCGCCGCGCGCAGCGCTTCCAGCAGCCCGATCCCGTCCATCCGCGGCATCTTCAGGTCGCTGATCACCGCATCCACCGGCCCGCGCCGCAGATGCTCCAGCGCCTCCACCGGGTCCGCCATCGCCGTCACCCGATGGTCCTCGCGCGTCAGCGCTTCGCTCAGCGACTCGCGGATCAGTTCCTGGTCGTCGATCACACAGATATTGGCCATCTCGTCCGGTCCTCCTTGACTGGCCGCGCTGCGCCGCTCCGACTTTGCGGCAGCCGCACCTCGAAACGCGCGCCGCGCGGTTGAATGTTGCCTGCCTCGATCTTGCCTCCGTGCGCCTCGACGATGCGGTGCACCGTCGCCAGGCCCAGGCCCGTCCCCGAATCCTTCGTCGTGAAAAACGGGTCGAAAATCTTTTCGATGTGCGACGCGCCGATCCCCGGCCCGTCGTCCTCCACGCGCAGCCGCAGCTCGCCGCCCTCGTCCCCGCCCGCCAGCGCAATCCGCACGCATCCGCCGCGCCCGGCCGCCTCCAGCGCGTTCCGCACCAGGTTCGTCACCGCCAGCCGCAGTTGGTGCGCGTCCGCCGTCACCGTCCGCCCCTCCTCGACGTCTACATCCACCTGCGACCCGTAGCGCTCGACCAGCGGCGCGAGCTGCTCCACGCACTCGCCGATCAGCGCCGCTGCGTCCACCGCCATCGCCCGCAGTTGAATCTCCCCCGCGAACGTCAGCACGTCCGTCACCAGCGCCTCGAGCTGCCCCACGCCGCGCACGATCTTTCGTACTCGCGCCATTTCCCCCGCCCGCCCGCTCACGTCCTTCTCCAGCAGCGACGCGTTCAGCCGGATCGCCCCCAGCGGATTGCGAATCTCGTTCGCCAGCCCCGCCG